>NZ_JBWKYD010000005.1:0-284688 GCF_059423585.1 Janthinobacterium sp. GW460-12-1-14-LB5
GTATAGATAGTATTCTGATGCTATTAATTTCAGTGCGTTAGATTTGCTTGACGTCAGGTTGTGAATCATTTTCTTAAAATCTTCATTATTTGACTTTAGTAATACATATGCTATCGCATGACGTAGTTCATTTGAGATAATTTGATGTCCTGCAAAGGTATAAATTTTTTGCGTTTCTTGTTTTGCAATATTGAGTATTTTTTCTATTGGGTCTATTTCAAAAAGCAAACTCCAGACAATTTCTTTGTCTTTTTCGGAATTTCCAATTTTTTTTATAATTTCAATTTGTTCTTTGGTTAATTTATTTTCGGTTTCCTTTTGTTTAAGTATTTTTAGTATGTTTTTAACATCTAGGTTGTCCATGTTTTCTGAGTTTGATGCTGTATTTTTTATTGAGGTGTTTTTCATCATTTCAATTTCCCTTTTTTTATCTCAATATGCATTCCTTTAAAATCACCCTGCATCGCGATGTTTCCAGTATCGTCGCATAAGAGTGATCCGGAGAGCCTTGGAGGCCCATAATTTCCGTTTGATACGCTGGACGTAGGGACAATTTCTTTATGGGCGTGCGGTACTTCATCAGCACGTCCTAGTGGTGGTGAGCGACTTTCCGCTGGATCAATTCGCACTGATGCTGTATATCCGTCCGGCAGATTTTTTGTCCAGACTTGTCCTGCTGTATTTGATTCTGTTGCATTATTTCTGGAACCTACCATCGTGTATCCTCTGTTCCGTAAAATATTTCTGATCTTGCTGGGGAGCATGTTGTGCAATGCGGGCAAATTTCTTATTTCGTCCGCGGCACTGATGATGACTCTGCATTTTGCCAGCCCTAGCGGGTCGTTCCAGTGGATGGGGTTTTGTGCGTACGCATAACCATTCAGTCCGCCGGAAAGGCCGATCGGGTCTTGGCTGACATAACGCCCACAATTCGGTTCATAATACCGATTACGATTGTAAAACAGCCCCGTTTCCCCATCCTCATACTGCCCCTGAAACCGCAGCGGCTGCTTGATTTCTCCCTCGACGTGCAGCAAGCGCCCCCATGCTTTGTAACGCCCGCTCCAGACCACGTTCCCTTGCGCATCCGTCAGTTCGCGCGGCGTGCCCAGGTGGTCGCAGTGGTAATGGGTGATGCGGTCGTGTGCTGCCGCGCCGTCGGCTGCCGCTTGGATGTGTTGCCATGCGGAGACATGCAGCGCTTCGGTGTCCGCTTGTTCTTGCGCAATCGCCGCCTGCAGGTCGGCGTCGTCCCGGGTGGCCGGTAAATCCCATTGCGCCACACGCGGCAGGTGTACGGCGCTTGCCTGGCGGCAGGCTGGCGAAGCGATCCTGGCCAGCGGCACGAAGCTGTCCGGCTCGTAAACGTATGTGACCGTCTCTTCCTGCCCAAGTTCCTGCGCCAGCGTGTCGCCGTCCCAGACGAAGAGGGTGGTGGTGGCGCTCGTGCGGGCAGGCTGGTCTTTGCTGATGTCTTGTTGCTTGCTCCAGCGTGCTTCTTCTACCCGCTTGGCGATGCGGCGGCTGAAGGCGTCATAAAAGTAGTGGGCGCGGTGGCGCGACTGGTGTTCCGTCCTGGTGGCGTGGCTGAGGCGGTTTTCGGCGTCGTATTGCAGCTCCAGCTCGCTCCAGGTCGAGTCCCTGCCCGGCGGATGGAAGCGCTTGCCAGTGGCGTTGCCTTGCTCGTCGTAAGCGTAGTCGGTATCGCCGTAGTTGTTCAGGACGTTGCCGGGTGCAGGAGCCTTGTCGACCAGATTGCCTGCGGGGTCGAAGGCGAACCGTTCCGCCAGGCCCGGTTGCACGGCGGCAAGCAGCTGGCCGACGGGATCGTAGGTATAGCTGAGGTTGCCGAGCGGTCCGGCAGCGGTGGCGCCCGTTTGAAAGATGGTGGTCAGGTTGCCCTGCGCATCGTATTCGAAGCGGCGTTCGCGCACGGGGGCGGGTGCGTCGGCGTCGCGTGCGAGGGTCAGTTGCGTGAGCCGCGATTGCGGATCGTACTGGCGCGTGGCGAGCAGGCCGCTGTTGCCCAGGGTGCGCTGTTTTTCGCGGTGCAATTTGTCGCGCTCGACATCGACTACGGTCTGGCCTTGCCACAGCACGCCATGCCAGTGGCCGGAACCGTAGCGCAGGGTATCGATGCGGCGGCCGTTCGGCAAAACCGTCTGGATACGGTTGCCCAGTTCGTCATAAGAGTGCGTCATGACAAAGCTGGCGTCCGGCGCGCGCGGGGCGTTGGGCAGCCTGCCGACGTCGGGCAGGGATTGCAGGAAATATGCGCTGCGCTCTTCGGTCAGCTGGCCCAGCGCATCGTGGACAAAGCGCTGTTCCGCTTGCGGCGCGGATACGGCTGTCAACCGCCCCAGCGCATCGTAGGCGTAGCGCACCACGCCGTCCGCCGTGGTCTTGACGGATAACAAACCGAGCGCGTCGCGCAGCAGCTGCGTGCGCTGGCTGCCGCACTCGGTGGCGGTCAGGTTGCCGGACTGGTCATAGCTGTATTGCGTGCGCTTGCCGTCGAAGCCTGTTTCCGACACCAGCCAGCCTTCCGCGTGATACGCGAGCCGGTAGCTTTCGCCCTTGGCGTTGATCAATTCCGTCAGTTGCAGCGCGGCATCGTAGCGGTACTGCACCGTCTGGCCGATGGCGTCCGTGCGTTCCACGGGCAAGCCCTGGCCGTTGTAGCGGTAGCGCGTCTGCTGGCCGGCGCCATCCTCGTGCAAGACCAGATTGCCGTCCGCATCGTAGGCGTACTGTTCACGGGTTTGATCGGGCGCCGTGAGGCGGATCAGCCGGCCCAGCGCGTCATACTCGTAGCGCGTGGCATGGCCCAGCGCATCGCACGTCGCTTCCAGCCGACCCAGCGCATCGTAGGCATATTCGCTGGTATGGCCGGAGCAATCCGTGTAGGCGGTGAGCCAGCCCTGGCGGCTGTACTGAAAATGCTTGCTGCCGCCCCTGGCGTCGATCAGTTCCACCAGCTGGCCGCGCTGGTCGTAGCGGTAGCGCGTGACGTGGCCCAGCGCATCGGTGATGCTGACGGGACGGCCTGCCGCATCGTACTCGCGGCGCGTGGTATTGCCCAGCGCATCCGTGAAGGCGACGGGCTGGTTCTGGCCGTCGTAGCCGATGCTGCTGCTGTTGCCCTTGGCATCGGTGCTGCGGGTCAGGTTGCCGGCGGCATCGTAGGCGTAGCGCGTGGCGGCGCCGTTGGCGGCTATATCGGCCAGCAGCATGCCATCGCGGTCCCATTCGCGCCGGCCCAGCGAGGCGGCCTTGCCGTCGATCACGCGGCGCACTTCGGTGACCAGCCAGTTAGCGTCGAATGTGTATTCGAGGACGCCGCCGTTTTCCGTGACGCGGCTCGTGTCGTTGTCCACGTAATCGATGCGCGTATGCTCGCTGCCATCCCGGGCGCGCGTGGCGATGGCGCGCGCCTGGTAGCTGTTGGCCACGGTGACGGGATGGTGCTGCGCCAGTTCCTGTTCGCTCAATGGCGAGCCGCGCCAGCGGGCGCGCAGCGCGTCCAGGCTGATCCATTCCAGTTCGTACGTAAAACCTGTGTAGCTGCTGCACGACGTGAGCAGGTGGTGGCGATAGCTGTAGCGGCGCGTGTCGCCGAGCGCATTCGACTGGCTGGCCAGGTTGTAGCGGGGCGCGAAGGGCGGCTGGCTACCGACCGTCTCAACGGCATAGGCGTAGCGGACATGGCAGAGCCGGCTGCCGTCGGGTAATACCTCGTCGATACTCCCGATGTGGATGGCCTTTTCCGTCTCCCCGCGCATGGCTTCGAGCACGCTGCCATCGTCGCTGCGCAGGCGCAGCAGCACTTCGCCCGGCTTGGCATCCATGAAGCGGTCGATGCTGACGCCGCGTCCATCGCGCCCTTCGCTGCGCACGAGCGCAAAACGCTGCGCGGCAATCGGCGCCGACGGGGCCAGCATGGCGTTGACGCCGTCGTAGCCGTGCGGCAGCCAGCCGCCTTCAGCGCGCGCGTAGCGGTCGACGCTGCCGTCGCGCCACAGCACGGTAAAGGTGTCGGCGCCGTCGCGCGTGAGCGTAAAACCTTCCTTGCGGCTGTCGTGCTGCTGGCCCGCTTCCAGGTGGGGCAGGCGCAGGGCGCGGCCGCTGTCGTCGTGAAACACGATGCCGGCTTCGCACAGCGACAGGCTGGTGGTGTAGGGCGTGGACCAGCGCGCGCCCAGCAAGCCCCAGTCTTCGCATTCGGCGCCGGAGCGGTAGCAGCGCGTCCAGGCGATGGGGATGCTGCGCTCGAGCGCGAAATCCGTCTGGTACAGGATTTCCTGGCCCGTGCCGAAATGCACGGGCTTTCGGCCCTTGACGGGTTTTTTCGCGGGGCCGCTATCTTTCGGACAGCAGTCGGACGGGGCTTCCGATTTCGGTTCCTTCTTGCCACGGCTCTTGCCGTCGTCGCCGCCGTTTTTCGGGGGAGGTTTGTCGAGTTTTGGGGGCGGCTTGTCCGGTTTCTTGCCGACCAGCTTGTCCTTGACCTTGTTGATGGTCGGCGCCGTTTTCTTGCCGAGAAACTTGCTCAGTATTTTCCCGCCGGGAATCTTGCTGAAGAGCGCCGTTTGCAATACGTTGCCGGCGACATTCATGCCGATGTCCGCAGCGGTGCTCAGTAGATCTGGTGTCTTGCCTGTCAATATGTAATCGGCCGCCTGGTCGAGCACCGTGGCAGAGGCTTCCACTGCCGTTCCACTGGCAACGGTCGCCGTGCCGGCAACGGTGCCTGCTGCCGCCCCCGCTTCCATCGCGGCGGCAACGGGGGCGCCCACTCCCGTTGCCGCCACGCCAACGCCAGCTACGCCCAAGACGGCGCTGCCTGTCAGGACGGCGCCGCCCGCGTCCACTATATCTTCGGCGGCGCCATGCATTTTCTTGGAGCCATGATCCTTGTAGTCTTGTGCCGCTTCCCGTATCGCCGCCTTCAGTTCCTTGAGCACGGGCTTGGCCGCCTCCGCGCCCCGCTCATAAATCTTGCCCACGGTATTGCGCGAATTCATCCATACTTCGCGCCCCATCTGCACCAGGCTGGCGCCGTTGGCGCGGTGGATGGGGCTGGCGACCTTGGTGTCGACCTGCTTGCCGACGGTGCCGCTCTTGACGCCGCCCGCCTTGCCTGCCGCATCGCCCTTGACGGTGGGAATGGTGCTGCGCTGGTGCAGGATGACGGGCTCGCTGTGCGACTTGACGTTGGGCGAGGCGTTTTGTGCTTCCGCAAATTCACCGATGATGTTGTAGGGAATAGGGGGCGTGCTGGAGCCGACGGGCGTCTTGCAAATGTCGGGGCTGAGGCTGACGCAATAGAAGCGCGAGGCTTTGGTGACGGTTTCATTCGTCATTGTTTTTACCTTGCTTGGCCGCCTTGCCCAGTGTTTCCTGGGCCTGTTCCAGCAGTGCTATGCGCGCGATCTGCGCCGGCTCCATCATGTGCAGCAGGCGCGACGCGACCTGGCCCGCGTCGGCTGGCACGATGGCGCGCCACACCAGCTCCACGCTGGCCGCCTCAGGGTCGATCAGCACCGTATCGATGGCCAGGCGCCAGACGAGCAACTGGTTGTTCTTGTCCGCCAGCAGCAGGCACATCACTTGTTGGGGCAGGGCGAAGCGCAGCACGGTGTTGCCGCGCGGGTCGATGCGAGCCGACGGATGGTCGTGGCGGCACAGGTTGGTCAGCGTAAATTGTTCCAGTCCCGCCAGGTACGGACATTGCTGGTCGGGAGGCGTGCTGTTCCAGTACGCGAAATCGAAGTCTTGCTGTAACAAGGGGACTTCATCGGCACCCCATGTGTCTTTTTCCACGATGTGTCCGGCCAGCGCGCGGCGCGGCAGCCAGCCTCGGCCGATAGCGGCCAGCCCCGCCGGCGCGGGCAGCTCCTTGCCGCCCGCGCCTTGCCAGAACTGGGCGGCCGTGCACGGCAGCGACGGCTGCGTGATGCGCGGTGCGGGCACCTCATCGATATGTTTTCCGTCCAGATACCAGTGCCGCGCAAAACCGAGCCCCAGCGGATTGGCCTGGCAGGAATCGTGCTTCGCCGCGTTGCAGTCGTCGGCCTCGATGCGGCATTGCCCGCCATAGGCGTAGGCGTAGTGCAGCGGCAATTGCAGGAACGGTTCAGGCGTGGACAAGTGCCACGGATTGGGCCGCAGCAAGCCCGCCGTGGCAATGCGGGCGCAGCCTTGGGCCAGGCGCGTGAGGATGGCTTTCTTGCGGAAGGCGCGCTCACCACTTACTTGCAGGGTCTTGTCGATCAGGGTTTTCTTTTTTGACTGCACTTTCAAATTGACGAGAAATTGCGGCATCGCCTGTCCGCGCGGCGCGTGCGCCACGCCATTGACGATCACGTCGCAGCGCGGCTTGTAGGGCGCGAAGTCGCTTTCCTGCACCGTGCCCGCCTGCGTGTCGCCATCCAGATGCCGGTCTTCGGTGGCCAGCGGCGACTGGCGCGCCATGGGCAGCAGGCTGGCCAGGCCGTCCGCGCCGCAGGGACCCAAGGTGTAGCCCATGCGCGCCACCACCACATGAAAGGCCTCGCCAAACTGGTCGACCATGTCGAACTGGCTGGCCGCGTGCGGCGTGCGGTTGTCGAAGAGCAGGTTGGGGATATTGAAATGGGCTGTGCCGGCGTCGTTCATCGTCAGCCCGGGTTGTTGTCGATGTCGTCGCCGTGGATCTGCACCTTCGATCTGCCGCGGATGATGATTTCATCGGCAACCAGTTCAATGCGCCCCGGCGTGATGGTGATGCTGGACGTGCCCACCGTCATCGTGTGCGAATCGGTGGCCGTGAGCGTGCTGTCGGCGCCGACGATGACGCTTTTCGTCAGGCCGACTTGCTCGGCCTGCGCCAGCACCACGGTGGTGTTCATGGCGCCGATGACGGTGGTCTGGTAGGCTGCGCCGATGGTCAGTATCTTGGCCAGGCCGATCGTTTCATCCTTGGCCAGGGTCACCCGTTCCGAACGGTGGCCGTCGATCTGCACCTGCTCGTTGCCGCCCACGTGTTCGCGGCGGTTGTCGCCGATGTCGATGTGTTCGTCGTGGTCTACGCGCTCACGGCGGTTGTTGTGCACGGTGATGTCTTCATCGTGGTCCACCGTTTCCGTGCGGTCGCGCTTGACGTGCACGGTTTCATCGCGGTCGACGGTTTTGCGCCGGTCGTTGCCGACCCAGTGCGATTCGTCGTGCTCGACTTCGATGCGCTGGTCTTTTTCCGCATGCAGCCACAGCTCTTCCGCATCCTTGCGGTCTTCGAAACGCAGGGCGTTGGCGTGCGCGGCGGAACCCTTTTTTGACGAGCGGCTCAGCATGCCGCTTTGTGTCTTGTTCGCTGGCAAGTCCCATGGCGGCATATTGCGCGCGTTGTAGATGCAGCCGATGATGATGGGCATGGCGACGTTGCCGTCGAGAAACTGGACGGCTACTTCCATGCCCACCCGGGGCAGGCTGATGTGGCCGAAATTCGGGCCGGCCCAGTTCGATATTACGCGTATCCACGGCGAACTCTTGTCGTCGAAGGTGCCCAGGCGGTCCCAGTGGAATTGCACTTTCACCCGCCCGTAACCGTCCGTATGGATTTCCTCGCCGGGCGGCCCGACCACGGTGGCCGTCTGCACGCCGTAGATCTTCGGTTCGCGGCTATGAAAATTGCGGCCGGGGCGCCAGGGGATGTCGCGGGCGATGCACGTAAATGTGTTGCTGTAGTGCGAGGTGGCGCCGTGTCCCTGCTGATAGTTGTTGCTGGCGTAGTGGTGCACGGACAGGATCAGGTATTCGCTGGCTGCGCTGTCGAAATGCCCGTTCAGCGTGAACCAGCGTCCTGGCTGCGCCGTGCGGTCGTTGCCTTGCGCCTCGAACAGCTGGCCCTGGGCATCAACCTCTTCCATGCGGCGCTGGGCCAGCTGCTCGCCATCGTCGAGGTTCTTGAAACCGTAGCTGCCCGTGTTTTCATATACTTCCAGCGACGGCACGGCGCCTTGCCGGTTCAGCGAGTGGCGGCTGGCGCGGGCGCTACGCGGATTCTTGAAATTGAAGCTGGCGACCGTCATCTGGCTAGGCGCCATGCGCCGTACCGTACTCCATTGATGCACACCGTCGTCCTCCAGGGAACCGGCCTGGTGCTGGAAGGGCATGGCGTTCGATTCTCCATCGATGGGCTTGCCGGTGGTGCTGTCGTCGTCCAGCCACAAGGTGTGGCCGTCAAGGCGGTGTTCGTAGCGGTAGTGCCAGCCCAGCTGCTCCCAGTGGCGGTGCAGCAGGTTATGGTCGCTCTCGTTGTGCTGGCACGTGTAGGTGATGGCGGGGTCCAGGCCGCTGGCGGCCAGCTTGTAGTCGCGCATCAGATAGGTATCGAAGACCTTGTCCGTCAGCGCCGCCACCGTCAAGCCGTGGAAGGCAACATTGTTTTGCCGCAAGTGCAGATGCGCCAGCCATGGCTCCAGTACCATTTCATAAAAGGCGAAGCCGCCGTCCGTGCGCAGGAAGCGGAATTCGAATACATAGCCGTTGAAGTAGCGCAAGGTACCGTCTTCGCGCACCAGTTCGACGGTTGCCATCTTGCCCATCACCTTGTCGAGCGCAATGGCGGCGTCGTCGGACAATACTTCCACCACATAGGAAAAATCGCGCGACAGGCTTTCGCTGGCGGCCAGGCTGTTGGCCAGGAACTGGATGCCGGCGGGGCCGTCGCCATGCGGAAAGTGCAGGCGCAGCAAGCGCTGGCCCTGCATGTCACCCGTTATTGCCGTGCATGCCGCCGTCGTATCGGGGAACTGGCTCATCGTGCATCGCTTCACGGTAGGGATCGTTGGCTGACTGTAGCAATAGCGAACACAAGCGTTTTGCGCGGCAGCAAGGTTCAATCGTTGAATGAGGGCATCAATTGCATTGCGTAGTGCATGTCATCGCGGTGGCGCGGCGTTGCCGCATCGCCGAGGAAACTGTTGCGGCCGAGGCCAGCTTGCCCGGTGGCCGTCAGCGCCATTCCCCGCACATCGCTGGCGCGCAGCACCAGCACGATGTCGTAGCGCACGAGCGGCTGGCCGAACAGCATCAGCATGTGCCGCAGCGCCTCGCTGCCAGGGGCGCGCGGCAGGAAGCTGGCGTGCTGCTCTGCCGTGAGCGGGCCGAGGCGCAGGCGCACGGCCAGGTCGGGGCGGCGGCAGCGCTCGCCGACGGTGGCGCGCTGGCCCAGCACGGCATTGGCCATGCCCAGCGCCGTTTGTTCGCGCGGCGCCAGCACGTCCATGGCGCCCGTCGCCTCGTCGATATGGCAGGGCACGCCGAAGTGGTCGGCGAGGATGCGCGCCATGACGATGGACGAGATGTTGCATTGCTGGAGCAAGCCGCTGTACAGGCCGGCCGCCGCCTCGTCCTGACCCTGGCCCGGCTGGCATGCGGCCAGGTCCAGCAGGCGCGACAGGAAGTCCCCGCTGTGGCCGGCCTGTTCGATGCGGTATTTTTGCCAGGCCTGATAAAACAGGGCCACGGCGCGGCTGGAAAACAGGTCGAGAAACGCGCGTGCACTGGTGTCGCGTTCGCTGTATTGATGCCCGACGATGCGCTCCGAATAGTGGCTGGGCAAGCTGCCCTGGCAGCCCAGCAGGCCCATGAAGGTGGGCGTGAGGTGGATATGGGGTAACTGACCCGACAGCAGCGCCTGCAGCAAGGCATCCGCATCGGCGATGCCATCTGTGGTCAGCGCTTCGACCTGGCTGGCGGGAAAGCGCAGCGAGACGCTGTTGTCGAAGCGCACGCGCTTTGCCAGCGCCGTGTGCTCATCGATGCCGTGTTCGGCCAGCCACGCCAGCAGCAGGCGCAGCGCCTGGAAGCACTCGAAGCGCTGCGGCGCGTCGAGCAATTGCTGGATCACGCTGGCGTGGCGTCGGCGCTGCGTTCTGGGCATCGAAGGATTTCCTCGCCGCTGCGCCGGGATAGCAGCGTCAGTTGGCTAAAGCAGTTGAGCTGGCTGTTCAGGGCGAAATAGCGCTGCAGCACCTGCGCGAAGATGTACACGCTGCTGCCGACAAACGCTTGCTCGTCGATGCCCAGGCGGATGCCGATGCCGGGCATCAGGGTGGGAAACGGTAGCGTTGGCATCCACGCGCGCGTGCTGCCGTGTTCGAGCGTGACGATGCCCTGGATCAGCCGTTGCGTGGTGGGCGAACGGGGCAGGTCGTACAGACTGAGCATTTTCTGGAATTCGCCCAGGCCCGCTTGCGTCAGGCCCGAGTAATTGAGCGACAGGTGCGCAATCAGGCGCCAGTGGGCGCCATTGTCCGCCAGGAAACGCAGGCTGGGCGTGGGCTTGCGCAGGAAGCGCGCGGGGATGCCGTCGGGCACGTCTTCAGCCAGCAAGTCGCCGCCGGGCAAGCCGTAGTGCAGGTGGGTGGGCAAGTCGCGGTTGCTGCACAGCAGCTGCGTCGAGACGGTGGCGCAGGCCGCGCTGTCTGGTGAAAACTGCGGGTCGATCAGGCTCAGCCGCATTTCATGGCCGGGGCTGATGGCGGCCACGGCTTCGTCGCGGCGCGCCAGCCAGTATTGTCCATGCTCTGTCTGAGAACCCTGCAGCGAGGCATACAGCGGCAAGAAGGTGCTCAGGCGCTCGCCGGCTTCGTCCTTGCGCACCACGGTGACGGTCTCGATGCTGTGGATGTCGTAGGCAAACGCATGCGTGGCATCGGCCACCAGCGCGTAGTCGGGTTCCGTGTGCGTGAGGCGGATCGGCACGCCCGACTTGGCAAACAGGTTGACGACGGGCGTGCAGCCCAGCAGCAGGTTGTCGCGGCTGGCGCCGGAGAGCAGGCGCGCCTCGTGGCTGTCGCTGCGCACGCCCTTGAGCGGCAGGTGCATGGTGAACTGGCGGCACTGTTTCGGCAGCAGGGCGGCTAGCAGGGACCAGTCGATATCGATGAAATGAAATTTTTCGGGAAACGCGAAGTACTCGGTCAGCAGGCGCAGGGCCGGGTGCGAACGGGCGGAAAAGGGGATCAGCGCGTCGTCGTCCGCATAGCCGGCCGGGGCAAGCAAGGTGCCGTCGACGGCCAGCCACGGACTGTGCTCGTCCAGCGCCACGTACGCGCCCGCGCCGCGCAGGAACAGGGCGTCGAGCAGCGCCGCGCGCACGGACGCTTCGCCATCGGCAAACAGGCGCAGGCTGGCAAAACCTGTTTGATCGAGATGGTAGTTGTCGCTGCTGCTGGTGAATTGAATGCTGAGCAAGGCGCTGGCGCCGTCGGGCAGGCGCAGGCCGGGCGGCGCGTCGATGAGCGGCGAGAAATGCAGGCGAGAAATAGCCAGCGGTGCCAGGGTTACGTCGTATGTGCTGGTGAATTTGCAGGCCACGCCCTGCACCGGCTGCGAGCGCAGCACCGTGCCGCGTGGAACATGCGCGACCTGGGCCAGCTGGCCGCCAGCGTGCGCTTCGTCTGCCGCGATGCGCACGATGGAGCATGAAGGAAACGGCCGCAGGTAGTGCGGGTACAAAGTTTCAAGCAGGGAATGGGTGAATTGCGGATAGGCGTCGTCGAGGCGCTTGGCGACCCTGGCCGTGAGCAGGGCGACGGACTGGATCAGCCGCTCGATGTGCGGGTCTTCGCACGTCTCGCCGGCGATCAGCAGGCGCCCGGCCGCCTTCGGATAGCGGCTGGAAAACGCGCGCGTGTACTGGCGGAACAGGCCCAGCTCACGCTCGTAATACGGCAGCAGTTGTTCCACGTTCGCGCTCTCCGCCAGCTGGAAAGCTTCATGCTGGCATCAGGCGCGAAGGTGGGTGTTGATGCGTGACAATGATTCTTAGAAATGGTACTCCGCGCGTATCATCGGTGTCCTGGCCGTCTGGCCCACGTTGCCCGTGGTGGCGGGCGAGTTGCCGAACTTGTTCTTCCAGTACTGGTATTCCAGGCCCACGCGGAAGGTGTTCTTGGCGCTGCCCAGGGCCGCGCCCACGTCGTACATCACTTGCATGTCGATATTCGTTTCCACGGCCGTGTCGCGCCCCACTTCATCCTTGCCTTTCGAGTCGATGAGGTTAAAGAAACCTTCGAACGAGAACAGCGGCGACAGCGGGATGGCCCAGGCGCCCGTCAGCATGGCGTGCGTTTTAAATGTGTAGCGGCCCGTCACTTGCGAGATGGGCGGGAAGGCGCCGCTGGGGGCGTTGCTTTCGCGTAGCAACAGCAGGCTGGTGTTGAAGAAGCCGGGCACGTCCCACATCAGCGTGGGGCCGGCCACCAGCATGCGCTTGCGCGAGTTGTAGCCCACGTCATTCTTCGTGTTGACGTCGAAGCCCAGAGTGACACCAACGCCGCGCACGGGGCCGAACTTGATGTCGCTGCCGCGCACCTTGCCGATGTCGATGGTGTTGCGGTAGACCAGGTAGGCCTCTTGCGCGCCGGACGTCTTGCCGAGCGCGCCGGGGTCCTTGCTGTCGGAGATCAGGAAATCCAGGTTGACGAAGTTGCTGCCGTATTTGTAGCCGCTGGCGTGCGTGATGGCAAAGATGTTTTTCTTGATGTCGTCCGGGTTGAACGGCTCGCGGTAGTCATTGCCGGCGCGCCAGCTCAGCGCGGTATCGCTCCATTCGGCAGCCTGGGCGGTCGCGCCCATGCCCAGGGTGGTAGTAAGGCAGAGCAACAGACACGGTATGGTTTTTGGCACTTTCGGCTCCTGATGGCGGTGTTGGAAAACGGGAAATGAAATAGCAGGGGGCGTAGCCCGCATGAAGCGCTGCGATGGGGCATCGCGCGCCGTTCAATCCATGATGCGAGAAGCGCCGCGTCGGGCGATATGTCTTATCTGCATACTTACTATCAGTTCTTGCATATAATCATCGCACCTTCTCGCCCTTGCGGGGCAAGGCGGCCGCTGTAAAGCTGATAATTTTTTTCAAAATTGTATACAGGTGTTGTTTTTTTGCGGAAATAGAAAAGCGCGCCGCCACGCCCGCCCCCAAGCGCCGCGGATGCCGATACGATAGAGACAACAGCTTGATTTTTTGCACCGGCGGCTATGCCGGCTCCCCCCGCAGCGAGGCACGAAAAAAACAATGACGGCACGTCTGGAATTACTCGATATCAGCAAGCGCTATCCGGCCGTGGTGGCCAATGACGGCATCTGTCTCACCGTCGCGCCGGGGCAGATCCACGCCGTGCTCGGCGAAAACGGTGCCGGCAAATCGACCTTGATGAAAATCATCTATGGCGCCGTGCAGCCCGATGGCGGGCGCATCGTGTGGAACGGCCGCGAGGTCGCGATCGCCAACCCGTCGGCCGCGCGCGCGCTGGGCATCGCCATGGTGTTCCAGCACTTTTCCCTGTTCGATACCTTGACGGTCACGGAAAACATCGCCCTCGGTTTGCCCGCCGGCACCAACATGGCGGAGCTGGCGCAGCGCATCGAAGACACGGCGCGCCAGTACGGCCTGGACCTGGAGCCGCAGCGCCACGTGCACACGCTTTCTGTAGGCGAATGCCAGCGCGTGGAAATCGTGCGCGCCCTGCTGGCCAAGCCGCAACTGTTGATCCTCGATGAACCGACGTCCGTGCTGACGCCGGGCGCCGTGGAAAAACTGTTTATGACTTTGCGCCAGCTGGCGGCCGAAGGCTGCAGCATCCTGTACATCAGCCACAAGCTCGACGAAATCCGCGCCCTGTGCCACACGTGCACGGTGGTGCGCGCCGGCAAGAATGCGGGCGTGTGCGACCCGTCGCAAGAGTCGGCAGCCAGCCTGTCGCGCATGATGATCGGCGCCGAGCCGCCCGCCGTCACCCGTGTGGCGCGCACGCCCGGCGCGGCCATGTTGAGCGTGCGCAATCTGGATTTGCCGAAGAGCCATCCGTTCGCCACGCAATTGATCGATATCAATTTCGACGTGCGCGCGGGAGAAATTGTCGGCATCGCTGGCGTGTCCGGCAATGGCCAGCAGGAATTGCTGGCGGCCCTGTCGGGCGAGGACATGCGCGCGGCTCCGGCCAGCATCGTGCTGAACGGCACGCCTGCCGGGCGCTTGCCACCGGGCCGCCGGCGCGCGCTGGGCTTCGGCTTCGTGCCGGAAGAGCGGCTGGGACGCGGTGCCGTGCCCGACATGGGGCTGGCCGACAACGTGTTGTTGAGCTTGCAGACACCCGCCACCATCCGCCACGGCTTCGTGCGCCGTGGCGTGATCGCGCAGCGGGCGGCCGCCATCATCGCCCGCTTCCAGGTGAAGGCGGGCGGGCCGCAGGCGCTGGCGCGCAGCTTGTCTGGAGGCAACTTGCAGAAATACATAGTCGGACGCGAAGTCATGCGCGAGCCCACGGTGCTGGTGGTGGCGCAGCCGACCTGGGGCGTGGACGTGGGCGCAGCCGCGCAAATCCGCGCCGAACTGCTGGCGCTGCGCGACGCGGGCTGCGCGCTGCTCATCGTGTCGGAGGAACTCGATGAATTGTTCGAAATCAGCGACCGCCTGCTGGTGATGGCAAAAGGAAAAATTTCACCTTCGCTCGAGGTGGGCGAGGCCAGCGTCGATCTCGTGGGGCAATGGATGAGCGGGCTGTGGCCGCAGGAGGTCGCCCATGGCTAAGTTCGCCTTGCGCCTGGAAGCCCGGCCCACACCGTCGCGGCTGATGTCGTGGCTGTCGCCCGTGCTGGCCGTGCTGCTGACCGTGCTGTGCGGCGCGCTGCTGTTTGTTGCGCTGGGACACGATCCGCTGGCGGGCCTGGCCGTGTTCTTCGTCGAACCCTTGCGCGACGCGCATGGCTGGTCCGAGCTGGGTCTCAAGGTGGCGCCCCTGCTCTTGATCGCCGTCGGCCTGGCCATCTGCTTTCGCGCCAACATCTATAACATCGGCGCGGAAGGGCAGCTGACCCTGGGCGCCATCTGCGGCGGCGCGGCGGCCCTGTACCTCGATGACGGAATCGGTGGCGCGGCCATCATCGGCGTGTCCCTGCTGGCCGGCATGGCGGGCGGCATGGCGTGGGCGGGCCTGGTGGCGTGGCTGCGCGACCGCTACAACGCCAGCGAAATCCTCGTCTCGCTGATGCTGGTCTACATCGCGCAATTGCTGCTCAGCTATCTCGTGTACGGCGTGCTGCGCGACCCGGAAGGATTCAATTTTCCGCAATCGAAACTGCTGTCCGACGGCTTGCTGTTGCCGATGGTGATCAGCGATACGCGCTTGCACGTGGGCATCGTGTTTGCCTTGCTGGCCTCGCTGGGCGGCTGGCTGTATTTATCCAGAAGCATTGCCGGCTTCCGCCTGCGCGTGGGCGGCATGGCGCCGGCCGCCGCCCGCTATGCGGGCTTTTCCTCGCGCAAGACCTTGTGGTCGTCGCTGCTGATCTGCGGCGCCCTGTCGGGCCTGGCGGGCGCGTGCGAAGTGCTGGGACCGATGGGGCAGCTCACGCCCACGGTGTCGCCCGGCTACGGCTTTGCCGCCATCATCGTCGCCTTCGTGGGGCGGTTGCATCCCGTGGGCGTGATTTTCTCCAGTTTCGTCATGGCCCTGTTTTATATCGGCGGCGAACTGGCGCAATCGCGCCTGGGCTTGCCCAGCGCCATCACGGGCGTGTTCCAGGGCATCCTGCTGTTTGCCTTGCTCGCTTGCGACGTGTTGATCCAATACAAACTGCGCTGGAGGAAACATGGATAACTTGCTGCTCACCATCGCGCCCTTGATCGCCGCCAGCATCAATGCGGGCACGCCGCTGATGCTGGCCGCCCTCGGTTTATTGGTGAATGAAAAGGCGGGCGTGGTGAACCTGGGCGCGGAAGGCATGATGCTGGTGTCGGCCATCACGGGCTTTGCCGTGGCCGTCAATACGGGCAGCCCCACCTTGGGCTTTCTGGCGGGGGCAGGCGCCAGCATGGTGCTGTCCGGCTTCTTTGCCTGGCTGACCGTGTGGCTGGGCACGAACCAGTACGCGACGGGCCTGGCTTTATCGCTGTTCGGCGCAGGCGCGTCCACGTACATCGGCTTGAAGTACGTGGGCAACAGCTTGCACAACGGCCGCTTCGGCATCCCTTTATTGGAAGACATTCCCGTGCTGGGGCCGGCCCTGTTCCGCCAGCATCCGATGGTGTATCTGTCGCTCTTGCTGTGCGTGGCCATCGCCTGGTTCTTGTACCGCACGCGGGCGGGACTCGTGCTGCGCGCCGTGGGCGAGTCGCCGTCTTCCGCGCATGCGCTCGGCTACCCCGTGCGCCGCATCCGCCTGGCGGCCGTGCTGTTCGGCGGCGCCTGCTGCGGCCTGGCCGGCGCGTTTTTATCGCTCGTGTACACACCGCTGTGGGTGGAGGGCATGGTGGCCGGGCGCGGCTGGATCGCGCTGGCGCTGACCACGTTTGCCACCTGGCGCCCGGCGCGCGTGGTGGGCGGCGCCTACCTGTTCGGCGGCATCACGATCCTGACCTTCCACGCGCAGGCGCTGGGCGTGCCCATCGCGTCGCAACTGCTGTCGATGCTGCCGTATGTGGCGGCCATCGTCGTGCTCGTGCTCATTTCCAGCAATGCCAATTACATCAAGCTCAACATGCCCGCTTCGCTGGGGAAAAATTTCAGTCCCGGAAATTAATCACTCACCACAAGGAAAACCATGTCCAAGAAACTAGTATGCGCCGCCGTTTGCAGTGCCATTTTGATGCCCGTCATGGCCGCCGCACCGGCCACCGCTCCGTTGAACGTCGGTTTCGTGTATATCAGCCCCATCGGCGACGCGGGCTGGACTACCCAGCATGATCAGGCGCGCAAGGAAATGGAAAAGGCGCTGGGCAACAAGATCAGCACCAAGTTTGTGGAAAACGTGCCGGAGAGCGCCGATGCGGAGCGCGTGATCCGCGACCTGGCGCAAACGGGCAGCAAGCTGGTCATCACGACCTCGTTCGGTTACATGAATCCCACCTTGAAAGTGGCGAAACAATTTCCTAATGTGAAGTTCATTCACTTGACCGGCTACAAGACGGCCGTCAACGTGGCCAACACGAATGCGCGTTTTTATGAAGGCCGCTACCTGGCTGGCGTGCTGGCAGGCAAGATGAGCAAGACCCACGTGGCCGGTTACGTGGCGGCGTTTCCCATCCCGGAAGTGTTGCAGGGAGTCAACGCCTTCACGCGCGGCATGCGCAGCGTCGACCCGAAGGCGGAAGTGAAAGTGGTGTGGGTGAATAGCTGGTTCGACCCGGGCAAGGAACGCGACGCGGCCATCACCCTGATCGGCCAGGGCGCCGATGTGGTCACCCACCACACGGACTCGACCGCCGTGGTGCAGGCGGCGGAAGAGAAGGGCAAGTATGCGATCGCCTACCACTCGGACATGAAAAAGTACGGGCCGAAGGCGCAGCTGGCCGCCGTCACCCATCACTGGGGCGACTATTACACGAAGCAGGCGCAGGCCGTGCTGGACGGTACGTGGAAGTCCAGCAGCACCTGGGGCGGCATCAAGGATGGCATGGTCAAGCTGGAAGGCATCAACACGGCCGTGCCCGCTGACGTGAAACAGTTTGTATTGGCGCGCGAGAAAGACTTGGTTGCTGGTAAGCTCAATCCTTTCAGCGCGCCGATCAAGGATAACGATGGCAAGGTGCGCCTGGACAAAGGCGTGCTGGACGATGTGGCGCTGACGAAGATGGATTATTTTGTCGAAGGCGTGGCAGGAAAAGTTTCCGGAAAGTAATAGGTTTGCGTTTGAACTTGCTGTAATATTGCCGGAAACGGGAGCAGGGCCGGGGATACATGCGCATTCCCGGCCCATCCACACAGCAGAGCCTGCATAGGCCCGTACCGGAGACAGACCCATGGACAGACTGGAAGTATTCAAGATTATCGCGCTGCAAGCGAGCAAGGGCGAACTGACGTTCCCCGCCAACGTCAAGGCCACCTTGAAGCTGCAGGAAGCGCTGGACGACCCCGATTGCCATATCGAAGCGGCCGCCCGCATGGTCATGGCCGAGCCGCTGCTGTCGGCCAGGGTCGTGGCCTTGGCCAACTCGGCCGCCTACAACCGTTCCGGCAATGAAATCGCCAATGTGCGCGCAGCCGTTTCGCGCCTGGGCTTTGCCACATTAAAGTCGATGGTGGCGTCCGTTATCGTGCGCCAGCTGGGCAGCCAGATCACGGACCCGCAATTGCGCGCCAAGGCGGCCAGACTGTGGGAGCACACGGCCCATGTGGCCGCGCTGAGCCAGGTGATCGCCCGGAAAGTCACGCATGTGGACGTGGAAACGGCCATGTTCGCCGCCATCGTGCACGAAGTGGGCGGCTTTTATCTGTTGTCGCGCGCCGAGGAATATCCGGGCTTGCTCGACGACAATACCGAAGACTGGATCGAATACGGCGAAAAACTGATCGGCCGCGGCGTGCTGCGCCAGTTGCAAGTGCCCGACATGGTCTTGCAAGCAGTGGAAGGCATGTGGCACGGCGGCAGCCCGTTCCCGCCCCGCACCCTGGGCGCGACCCTGGTGCTGGCCAACGATCTGTCGCCCGTCGGTTCGCCCCTGCACCCGCCGGAAAGCGCCGAGCGGCGCCAGGCGGCCGCGAAGATCGATTTCGGCATCGGCGGCAGCACCTTGCACACCATCCTCGAGGAATCGGCTGAAGAGATCGAATCCCTGGCGGCCGCCTTGCTGGTGTAAATTACGCCTCGATGACATCCCCGCCTTGCCGCGGGGATTTTTTTCGTCCGCATTTTGATGCATCTTTCCCCATGGCATACAATCGCCGGCCCGGCCATCCGCCGGACTGAATGTCTCCTCTTACCCAAAGGATCTTATGCAGAAGCTGTTTTCTTCCCTCGCCTTGACGGCGCTGGCGTTTTCCGCCCAAGCCGCTACCAGTTTGCCCGTGGTGCAGGAAGCGCCCCTGCGCGCCCACCTGGCCTTCCTGTCCAACGATTTATTGGAAGGCCGGGGCACGGGCCAGCGCGGTGCCGACCTGACGGTGGCTTACCTGGAAACCCAGGCGCAGATGGCTGGCCTGAAACCCGTGCGCGGCAACAGCTACCGCCAGAGCGTGCAGATCGCCGGCGTGAAGTCGCTGCCGGCCGTGAGCAGCCTGCAGGCGTTGGCGGGCGGCAAGGCCGTGCCGCTGGCATTCGGCCCGGACTGGGTGTGGGCCACGGGCGACTCCGTTGCCGCGCGCACATTTGACGCGCCGCTCGTCTTCGTCGGCTACGGCATCACGGCGCCGGAAGAGGGCTGGAACGATTTCAAGGGCGCCGATGTCAAAAACAAGATCGTCGTCATGATGGTCAACGACCCGCAGCCGACCGCGCTTGATCCGAACCGCTTTGCCAGCAAGGCGCTGACCTATTACGGCCGCTGGACGTATAAATTCGAGGAAGCCAAACGCCAGGGTGCCGCTGGCGTGTTGCTGATCCACACGAAACCGTCGGCCTCGTACGACTGGAGCGTCGTGCAGAACAGCTGGAGCGGCAGCGAGCGCTTCCAGTTGGCCGACCGCACGGCCGGCACGCCGCTGCAGGGCTGGATCGCGGAAGACGCGGCGCGCCGCCTGTTCGCGGCCGGCGGGCAAGACCTGGACGCCTTGCGCGCCAAGGCGGAAAACAAGGATTTCCAGGCCGTCGCCTTGAATGCCAAACTGTCGGGCGAGATGAAGTCCATCGTGCGCAAGGTAGAGCAGTTCAATATCGCCGGCACGGTGCCGGGCACCGACCCGGCATTGAAAGATGAAGCCGTCATCTACAGCGGCCACTGGGACCACCTGGGCAAGCAAGGTGACGCTGGAGACACGATTTACAACGGCGCCGTCGACAATGCCTCGGGCACGGCCGGCTTGTTGGCCATGGCGCAGGAAGCCGTGAAAAAGCCGGCGAAGCGCACGCAGATCTTCCTGTGGGTGGCGGCCGAGGAACAAGGCTTGCTGGGCAGCGCCGCTTATGCGGCCGATCCGCTGTGGCCTTTGGACAAGACGGCCGCCGCGCTGAACCTGGACAGCCTGAATTTCGTGGGCGCCACGCATGACATCGGCGCGCAGGGCAGCGAGCGCACGGAGCTGGGGGCGATGGCGGCGGCAACGGCCAAAGCCATGGGCATGCATATCGCCCCAGCCCGTCCCGACCTGGCCGGCGGTTATTTCCGCAGCGACCATTTCAGTTTTGCCAAGGCGGGCGTGCCCGCGTTTTCCATCAATGGCGGACGCGACTACATCAAGGACGTGGCCGCGTCGAAAGCCAAGGCGGCCGCCTACGGTCCCCGCTACCATCAGGTGACCGATGAGTACGATGCCAGCTGGGATTTGTCCGGCATGACGCAGCAGGCGCAATTTACCTTGAACCTGGGGCAGATGGTGGCAAATGCGGCGAAGATGCCGGCCTGGAAGGCGGGCGATGCGTTTGGCAAGGCGCGTGAGCAGGCGAAGTAAGGACGTAAAAAAACCGCTCTGTCGAGCGGTTTTTTTTGCGCTGGTCAGGTTGAGCTTGCCCGTTCCAGCCTGCGTTGCGTGTGCCGGTACTTGCTCCACACCAACAGCAGCAACAGCGGCATGGCGCCGCCCACCATGCACAGGGCGGGCCAGCCGCCGGCGGCAAAGCTGGCGCTGGCCAGGGCCGAGCCTGCCGACGCGCCGATGAAGCCGCCCGCGATGAACACGGTGGTCACGCGCGCCCGCGCATGCGGCGCCAGTTTATAGATGATGGACTGGTGCGTCACTTGCAGGCCCATCACGCCCATGTCCAGCAGGACGATGCCGATCAACAGCAGCACCAGCGAATGGGCGCCGAAGCCGATCAGGGCCCAGCCCGCGATCGAGGCGACGGCCAGCAGCCAGGTGGCCTGGCGCGCATAGCCGCGGTCGGCCATGCGGCCGGCCGTATTCGCGGCAAAGGCGCCCGTGGCGCCCGCCAGGCCGAACAGGCCGATCTGCATTTCCGAGTAGTGATACGGCGCGCCGCTGAGCAAGAAGGTCAGGCCCGTCCAGAACACGCTGAAGGTGCCCAGGCCCAGGCCCGAGAACAGGGCGCGCTGGCGCAGCAAGGGTTCCTGGCGGATGATGTCGGCCAGCGAGGCCATCAGCTTGCCGTATTGCAGCGTGCCCCGTGGTGCCTCGTTCGGCAGGATGCGGCGCAGCATGACGAGCAGGGCGGCCACGACGATGGCAGCCAGCACGTAGACGGTGCGCCAGCCGCCGCTGATCTGCGACACGGTGCCGGAGACGGTACGCGCCAGCAAGATGCCCAACAACAAGCCCGTCATGACGGTGCCCACCATGCGGCCCCGGCTGTGATCGGGCGCATACGACGCCACCATGGCCGTGACGACCATCAATGCGCTGGCCGTGATCCCCATCAAGACGCTGGCGATGGCAAAGACGATAATATTCTGGCTGGTAGCGGCCAGCAGCAGGGCACCGATCTTGGCGACCAGCATCCAGGTCAGCAACTGGCGGCGGTTCAGCACGTCGCTGAGGGGCACCAGGAAGACGATGCCCAGCACATAGCCGATCTGCGTGGCCGTGACCAGGTAGCCGGCTTGCGGCACGCTGACGCCAAACGAGGCGGCCAGCATGGACGTGAGCGGCTGCACGTAATACAGGCTGGCGACGAGCACGCCGGCGGACAGGGCGAACAACAGGATGCGGGTGGAGCTCAGCAGGGTGCTGGCGTCGACGGACGATGGTGCGGATTTCATGCGATACAACTTTCTTGGAATGATGCTTTTGGATGAGCATGATAGCGGGGTGGCGTAGTTCTTGCCGGGCGCGGCCGATTTTGCTACTGGGCGTGAGCAAAAAAATCCCGGCGATCGTTGCCGACGGCCGGGAAAAGGGTATTTGGGGAAATACCGGGGGAGACAGTGAAGTTACTGCGCGCGCGCCAGCTCCGCATGCACTTGCGCCGTGATTTCATACGAACGCAGCCGGTGCTGGTGCTCGAAGATTTGCGAGGTGATCATCAGCTCGTCGGCGCCCGTTTCGGCGATGAAGGAAGCCATCTTTGCCTTCACCGTGTCCGGTGCGCCGATGGCCGTGCACGACAGCACGGAATCGAGCATGGCGCGTTCCTGCGGGCCCAGCTGCTCCAGGTAGCCGGGCACGGGCGGCTGCAGACGCGACGGGCGGCCAGTGCGCAGGTTGACGAACGCTTGCTGCATCGACGTGGCGCGCAGGTGCGCTTCGGCATCCGTGTCGGCGGCGAACACATTAAAGCCCAGCATCACGTACGGTTGCGCCAATTGTTTGGACGGCTTGAAGTGTTCGCGGTAATAGGCCACGGCTTGCATCATCATCTGCGGCGCGAAGTGCGAGGCGAATGCGTACGGCAAGCCCAGGTGGGCGGCCAGCTGGGCGCCGAACAGGCTGGAACCGAGTATCCACACGGGTACTTTCGCGCCCTTGCCGGGCACGGCCAGCACGCGCTGGCGCGGCTCGTCGGACATGTAGTCGATCAATTCCAGCACGTCTTGCGGGAACTGTTCGGCGTTGGACTGCAGGTCGCGGCGCAGCGCGCGCGCCGTCGTCTGGTCGGAGCCGGGCGCGCGGCCCAGGCCCAGGTCGATGCGGCCCGGGTGCAGCGCTTCCAGTGTGCCGAACTGTTCCGCGATGACGAGCGGCGAGTGGTTCGGCAGCATCACGCCGCCCGCGCCCACGCGGATGGTTGTCGTGCCGGCCGCCACATGGGCGATGACGACGGCCGTGGCGGCGCTGGCGATGCCGGGCATGCCGTGGTGTTCGGCCAGCCAGTAGCGGTTAAAGCCCCAGCGTTCGCCGTGCTGCGCCAGGTCGAGCGTGTTCTTGAACGACTGGCTGGCGTTGCTGCCTTCGGCGATGGGCGCCAGGTCGAGTATGGAAAATGGAATCATGGTAGCGATATCGGGACGTGGTGGAAAATCACAATGGACGATTTGTCTATCCCCTGCCGCCGGCAGGGTCACCCATGACGGCGTGGCGGGGAAGACAGGCTGTGCACATGATAATGCGAATCGGGAATTTGCGTACTGATCGGTAAAAAACTCGTAGCGATTGGAAATCGGTGCGGGCGATGCTAGAGTGGGCCTCCCCATTTCACGCGCCCCGCCATGTTCAAGAAACCCCTGCTGTTGTCCCTGCTTGGCCTGCTGCTGCAGCCCTCCGTTCACGCCGCTCCCGTCAGCCCGCAGGCGCAGGAGACGGCCCGCTACGCGCTGGCCACCTATCCCGAACCGCTGATCGCCAGCCTGGCGCAGATGGTCAGTTTCAACACGGTGGCCGACCCGGCCGTGCCGTTTGCCGACAATCCCCAGCACGCGGGTTTTAAACGCTACCTGGCGGCCGAGGCGCAGCGCCTGGGATTCGATTTCCACGATCACGGCCACGTGGTGATCATTGGCATGGGCAAGGGCAGCGAGCGGGTGGGCGTGATCACGCACGGCGACGTGCAGCCCGTCAATCCCGCCAAGTGGGCCCGCTCGCCATTCGAGCTGGACCGTACCAGCGAACCGGGAAAATTGCTGGGACGGGGCACGGAAGACGACAAGGGCCCCATCGCCACGGCCCTGTATGCGATGAAAGCCATCCAGGACAAGCAAGTGCCGTTGAGCAAGCGCATCGAGCTGTACGTGTACATGGCCGAGGAATCGGACTGGGAACCGCTGAAACAATTCCTGAAAACCCACACGCCGCCGCAGGTGAACATCACCATCGATGCGGAATATCCGGTGGTGACGGCCGAGAAAGGCTACGGCTCCATCAAGCTGACCTTGCCGCCGCGCACGGCACTGCCGGCCGAGGGCGGCCCCGTGCTGAAGAGCCTGACGGGCGGCTTTTTCGGCAGCCAGATCCCGGAAGACGCCACCGCCGTCATCGAACGCGCGCCGGCCGCGCTGGAAGCGGCCATCCGCGCCCGCGCGCAGCGGCAACAGGGCGTGCGCTACACGTATGCGCGCGATGGCGGCACCTTGAGCGTGACGGCGCTGGGCGTGTCGGCCCACTCGTCGAAGCCGGAAGACGGCGTCAACGCCATCAGCATGCTGGCCGACGCCCTGGCCGTGCAGCCGTGGCAGGGCACGCAGGCGGCCGACATGCTGTCGTTCCTGAATGAACTGGTGGGCACCGGTATTTACGGCGAACGCTTCGGCCAGATCGCCTACCGCGACGGTTTCATGGGGCCGATGACGGTGGCGCCTACCGTGCTCAAGCAGCAAGGCGGGGAACTGGAACTCAATATCAATTTGCGCCGTCCGCAAGGCAAGACGGCAGCCGTGCTGCAGCAGCAGGTGACGGCCGCCTTCGACGGCTGGAAGGCGCGGCGCCAGGTACCGGCCGCGCTGCAGGTGCAGATCGGCGAGCCGTGGCTGCAGACGGACGCGCCGCAGATTCCCACCTTGCTATCCGTTTTCGAACATTACACGGGGATCGCCAAGCCGCAGCCGGTGGCCATCGGCGGCGGCACCAATTCGCGGTTGTTCCCGAACGCCGTCAGCTTCGGCCCCACCATGCCGCACACCGTGTACACGGGGCATTCCGAGCACGAGTTCATCACGGAAAAACAGTTGCTGCTGAACTTGCAGATGTACACGGCCGTGCTGATTGAACTGGCGAAATAGTCGCTTGCAAAAATAGCGGGAAGTCATAGACTGCAAGCCTGAGACGAGGCCAGGCGCCGAACTTTTTATGCGCGTGCTGGTCTTACGTTTCCATGTAGGAAGGGAGCAGCTATGCATGCACAACAGGACGCCCGGCTGGCGCCAGGCAGGGCAGGCGGGGCGGTGGCGTGCCGCATCCCGCACGAGGAGCGGTCATGAACTGGCCGCTGGAACTGGAAGTGGCGCACAAGCTGGCGCAGATGCGGGGCTGGCTGGAAGACCAGCATGCCGGCGCCGTGCGCCTGCGTGGCGTGGACTGGTTTGCGTGGGCCACGGCGGGCGCGTCGAACAGCCATCGTCATACTGCCGAGTGCGGCTGCGCGGAAGTGCTGGTGACGCGCGCCGCCGCCTACATCCTGACGGACGAAGCCGAAGCCATGCGCATGCGCGAGGAAGAGGTGCGCGGGCCATGGACGTGGCAGGTGTCGCCGTGGATGCAGCCGCAGCTGTATGAATTGCGCGAGCATTTCGTGCAGCATGCGGCCGGCGGCTTGCCTGTTTTGTCCGACCGGCCAGGCTTGCACGAACGCAGCCTGCCCGTGGCCCTGCGCGAAGAGCGGCTGGTGCTGCTGGAATCGGAGCAGCAGCGCTACCGGCAGGTGGGACAGCTGGCCGCCAGCGCGGCCGCGGATGCGCTGCGCCAGGCCCGCCCCGACTGGAGCGAACTGGAGCTGGCTGCCGCCTGCGTGCGTGCGCTGTGGCTGCGCGGCTTGCAGGCCGTGCACGTGCTGGTCAGCGGCGAGGAACGCCAACACCGTTATCGGCGCGCGCCGCCGGCCCAGGTGGTGCTGGGCACGCAAGCCGTGCTGGCCCTGTGCGCGCGGCGTTTCGGCCTGTGCGCCAGCCTCAGCCGTCAACGGCGCTTTGGCCCGCCGCAGCGTCGCGCCGATGGCGTGGCCGTGGGCGATGCCGATGCCGCCATGCTGGCGCTGGAAGCCGTGGCGCTCGACGCTTGCGAAACGGGTCGTGCCCTGAGCATGGTGTACCACGCGCTCGACAGCGCCTACGCCTATGCGGGCCAGCCCGATACGGTGCGCACCAGCCGGCAGGGTGGTATCCATGGCTACCTGGCGCCCGAAGTGGCAGCTGGCGCGCATACGGAAATCATCCTCAAGCGGGGCATGGCCCTGGCATTCCACCCCAGCCTGCCCGGCAGCACGGTGGAAGACACGTTTTTGCTCGACGGCAACCAATTGCACAACCTGACGCACGACCCGGCCTGGCCTTCGGCCATGGTGCAAGGCCGCAGCCGGCCGCTGACCCTGGCGCTGGCCTGATGCGCCTTGATGCGGCCAGGGGCGGAAAACGTCGGCAGGCAGCGGCAAGTGTCGGCCAGCACCGGCTGCATCAATAGCGCTGCATCACGCCTTTTTGCACGCTGACCCGGTCGCCGATCTGGAAGGCGGGCTGGGTATTTTGCATAAAGGTGCGCGTCGTGCCGTCGTCCAGGCGCAAGGTGACGCGGTACAGCATGGTGCCCGCCGCCCCCGAGGTGCTGCCGGCCGTGCCCGAGGCGCCCGCCTGCATGTCGGCACTGCCTTGATCCATGCCGCGCGGCACGGTTTCTATCGATTGCACCGTGGCCGAGCTGATGTTCATGCTGGACTGGCCCGCCATATCGCTGCTCATGCCGGTATCGGTGGCGGTACTGGCTGTGCTGCTGGCCGGCATGCTGCTTTGCGGCGTCGTGCCGGCCGGTGCGGCATAGGTTTCGCCGCTGTTGCTGCGCGCCAGGCTGGCATTGTCCGTGGAATGGCAGGCCGCCAGCAAGGCGCATGTCAGGCCGGTCAGCAGCAGGGTTTTTTTCGATCTCATCTTGGTCTCCTCATGGTCGAACACTCAGGATCGGCACCCGCGGTGAGGCGGATAGCAGCGATTGCTGCATGTAAGAGCATGGCGTCGCCGGGATGTTCGGCGCCCGTCATTGGTGATTGAGCTAGATCAAGCGTCTAATTGCCGTGCTTGGTATAAAAGATGCTGGCAATTACCACTTCGTGCGGCTGCACGTTTCCTCACTGTTGAATCGGGAGAAAAAATGTCATCTGGCCCTACCGTAAAACTGATCGATGAGTTGGTGCTGGCCGTCGCCGGCACCGCGCACGATGCCCGTGCGCGCCATGTACTGGCCCAGGCCTTGCATGGACTGGTGCGGCTGGCGCGCTCGGAACAGTTGCTGGACATGCAGCGCGATGCGGCACGCGCCATGGGCGCCGGCAGCCGGCGCGAGGCGCGCGCCCTGATGCGGCGCCTGGGCGCGCGCAGCCAGGGGCAGTTGCGGCTGGCATTGCAGGATAGCGAGGCGGACCGCGCCTGACGGACGGTGCCGGTTCAGCCTTTGGGCAGCGGCGCGCCCTGAGCCAGGGCGGCGGCGACCATTTTCGGCCAGAGGAAATACAGCGGCAGGCAGACCGCCGCGGCGGCCGTGATATCGACCACCCAGTCGCTGACGGCGCCATGGCGGTAAGGCAGGAAGCTCTGGATGAATTCGTCCAGCGCGCCCATGGCCGCCACCATCAGCACGGCCAGCACTGCGCGGCGCGCCATGCCGCCGGACGTGCCGCTGAACAGGATCAGGGCCAGCACGCCGTAGCCGAAGGAATGCAGCACGCCGCCCGACGCATATTGGCCCACGTCGGCGCGCACGCCGGGAATGTCGCCGATCAAAATCACCAGGACATACAACACCAGGGCCGTGCGGTAGCGCAGGCGTTCGTAACGGTCGGAAAAACAGAGTTCGGGCAAGGGGGCGGACATGATGCGTCAGGATAAATGGAAAGGTACTCACAATATCATGCGCATGGCGGGCCACCGTGTTCTTGCGCAAGAGCTTGCCGGTCAGGCAAAAAAAAAGGCCCGCGGGGGCGCGGGCCAAAAACCCAAATGAAATGGGTCAAGAGTTGAGAGTTGCTCGGTACTTACCATGTCGCGCGCCTTGCCGGCGCCCGCCACGGTCATGAAAGGGGAGTGGTGTGCCATTGCGGCACACCTGTCTGTAGTCAGGCATATCGGTTGCCTGTACAGCAGATGAAGCAAGTATAGGGGGCGAACATGACGGGCCTATGACACGCCGCAACATTTTTGAGGAAACCGGCAGATTGATGGAAAAATTCGGGCGGCATGGCAAGAATAGCCATGTTTCAGTCGCGACAGCAAAAAAAAAGCCCGCTGGTGAAAGCGGGCTTAAAACTATTTTCTTGGAGGAGAATAGTGGAGACGGGTGCATTATGCTGCGTCGCACGATATGTGTCTAATGATCTTTTTAGATATGCATTATTCTTTTTTGATATAACTCGCCGGTTTCACTCTTTCACGGCCACCGTGTAGTTGAGCGCCATGCGTCCGCCATCGACATAGATGGTCTGGCCCGTCATATAGCTGGCGTCGTCGCTGGCCAGGAAGGCGGCGATGCCGGCCACTTCTTCCGGTTCGCCGCAGCGGCCCAGCGGCGTGCGCGACAAAATCGTGTGGCGCGCCTGCGGGCTCGACAGCACCGCCTGCCTGGCCAGTTCCGTCAGGATGGTGCCCGGCCCGATGCCGTTCACGCGCACGCCGTGCGGGGCCAGGTTCAGGGCCATGACCTTGGTCAGCTGGTTGATGGCGCCCTTCGACACCACGTACGGCACCTGGTTCGGAATGGCCAGCTCCGCATTCACGCTGGACATATTGATGATGCAGCCGCTGTTGCGCTTGACCATCTCGCGCGCCACGGCCTGGCCGCACAGGAACATCGATTTCAGGTTGATGCGCATGACCCGGTCGAAATCGTCTTCGCAGACGTCGAGGAAATCGGCCGCGTGCGTGACGCCCGCATTGTTGACGAGGATATCGATGTGGCCGAACTGCGCCAGCGTTTCCTTCAGCATCGCATCGACGTCCGCCTTCTGGCTGACGTCGGCGCAAAAGAAGCGCGCCTGCGGCCCGAGGGCGGCCGCTGCCTGCGCGCCTTCTTCCTTGATGTCGACCAGCATCACCTGCGCCCCTTCGGCGATCAGGCGGCTGGCGCAAGCCAGGCCGATGCCTTGCGTGGCGCCCGTGACGATGGCGGTTTTATTGAGCAGTTTCATGTAATCGCCTCGGCGGGAAGGATTCAGAGGAGGATGGGTTCGTTCGGCAACTGGTTGCCGCGCGTCCCATCGGCAGGGAAGTGGCTTTGCAGCATGGCATTCAACTGCTGCAAGGCATCGAGCGTGCTGTCGTGGTAATTGCCATCCTTGAAACCGCCCGTCATGGCGCGGCATACGGCTTGCCACTGTTCCTGCGTGATGCGGCGGCCCACGTTGCGGTCGGCCACGATATCGACCTGGTGCTCGGCCAGGTTGATATAGATCAGCACGCCAACGTTGTCTTCCGTATCCCACACGCCATACTGGGCGAACAGTTCGCGCGCCCGCTCGCGGTTACTCACGCCCTGGTAAGCCATGCCCGGCGTCAGGGCCGCTTCGACGATCAGGCGCACTTCCGCCCGGTGCATCGCTTCACCGTCGGCGATGGCCGTTTCGATGGCTTTCAGGGTGCGTTCCGGAAACGCCTGGCGTGCCGTCGCTGGCGTGCCCCGCAAATGTTTCAAGGCGCGTCCGCAGCGTTGTCCGAATGTCAGTTGTTTCGTCATTACCAATCTCCCGAGGCGCCGCCGCCGTCAAAACCGCCGCCGCCGCCACCGAAGCCACCGCCGCCACCGCCTCCGCCAAAACCACCGCCGCCGCCGAAGCCGCCACCGCCACCGCGGTTGTTCAGCGCCTGGCTCAAAATGCTGCCCAGCACGACGCCGGTGGCGCCGCTGGACCAGTTGCTGCCGCGCTGCAGCCGGTTTGGGCCGCCACGCGAGCGGAACACGGTCACGAGCACAAGAAAGCCGAAGAACAGCAGCGGCAGCCAGAAGGTCAGGCCGCCCGCTTCCACGGTCGCCGGCGCCTGTTTTTGCGCCGGGGCGGGGAATTGCTCCTGGTTCAGCAAGGTGGCAATCGCCCCCACGCCGGCCACCAGGCCGCCGTAATAGTCGTTCTGCTTGAAATGCGGAGCGATCACGTCTTGCAGGATGCGTTTCGATTGCGCATCCGTCAGCACGCCCTGCACGCCGCGGCCCGCTTCGATGCGCAGGCGGCGCAAGGACGAGGGATTGTCTTTCGCCACCATCAGCAGCACGCCGTCATCGACGCCCTTGCGGCCCAGCTTCCAGGCATCCGTCACGCGGATGCTGTATTGCTCGATGGCTTCCGGTTCCGTGCTCTTGACCAGCAGCACGGCGATCTGGCTGCCCGTCTTGGCTTCGTAGTCGGCCAGCACGCCTTCCAGCGCCGCTTTTTGCTTGTCATCGAGCATGCCGGCGTTGTCCGTCACGCGCGCGGCCAGCGGCGGCACGGGCTGCAAGCCCTGCGCGCCGGCCGGCGGCATCGCCCACAGCAGCAGGGCCGTCGCCAGCGCGGCCAGATAAGACCAGGCGTTCATCTTATTTGCCGAAGTTGACGGTCGGCGCGGTCGAGATGGCTTTTTCATTTTCCACCGTGAACGACGGCTTGACCTTGTAGCCGAAGACCATCGCCGTCAGGTTGTTCGGGAAGCTGCGCGCATGCACGTTGTAATCCTGCACGGCGGCAATGTAACGCTGGCGCGCCACGGTGATGCGGTTTTCCGTGCCTTCCAGTTGCGACTGCAGGTCGCGGAAGCTGGTATCGGCTTTCAGGTCAGGATATTTCTCGGACACCACCATCAGGCGCGACAGGGCCGACGACAGCTGGCCCTGCACCTGCTGGAATTTCTCGAACGCGGCCGGGTCGTTCAGCACTTCGGGCGTGATCTGGAAACTGGTGGCCGCGGCGCGCGCCTTGGTCACCGCTTCCAGCGTTTCGCGCTCGTGCGTGGCATAGCCCTTGACGGTATTGACCAGGTTGGGGATCAGGTCGGCGCGGCGCTGGTACTGGTTGACCACTTCGCCCCAGGCCGCCTTGGTGGCTTCGTCCTTGCTCTGGAAGTCGTTGTAGCCGCAGCCCGTCAGGATGCCGGCCAGGACGGTGACGCTCAGCGCCAGGCGCAGCCATTTGGTGAATTGATTGGTGATTTGCATGATGGGTTCCGTGCTGAGTAAGGGAGGTGAGGCAAATATACCTGAAACGGCCCGCCATGTCGGTTTAATAAGCGCGGGTGGCCGTGTCTGGCCGCGTTACAATACGGGGTTTGCAACTGAATATAGAGAAGGTGTGCCGTGAATTTCATCAATAAATTATCCGCCGCGTGGACGGCCAATAATTCCCTGCTGTGCGTGGGCCTCGACCCCGACCTGGCGAAACTGCCGGCGGACCTGCGCGACTTGCCTGATGGAATCACCACCTTTTGCACGCGCATCATCGACGCCACGGCCGACCTGGCCTGCGCCTTCAAGCCGCAGATCGCGTATTTTGCCGCGCTGGGCGCGGAAAAGCAGCTGGAAGACATCTGCCGCTACGTGCGCGAGAATTATCCGCACATTCCGCTGATCCTCGACGCAAAACGGGGCGACATCGGCGCCACGGCCACGCAATACGCGCGCGAAGCGTTCGAGCGCTACGGCGCCGACGCCGTCACCGTGAACCCGTACATGGGCGAGGATTCGCTTGATCCCTACCTGGCGTGGAAAGACCGCGGCGTGATCATCCTGTGCCGCACCTCGAATCCGGGCGGTTCGGACCTGCAATTCCTGAATACGGACGGCGAACCGCTGTACCAGCGCGTGGCGCGACTGGTGGCCGAGAAATGGAACAAGAATGGCCAGTGCGCGCTCGTCGTCGGCGCCACGTTCCCTGAAGAACTGGCGCAAGTGCGCGCCATCGTCGGCGACATGCCGCTGCTGGTGCCCGGCATCGGCGCCCAGGGCGGAGACATCGCCGCCACCGTCGGCGCAGGCCAGACGGCGAACGGCATGGGCATGATGATCAGCTCCTCGCGCGCCATCATCTACGCCAAGCCGCAGGACGGCGAAGACTGGGCCGACGCGGCGCGCCGCGTGGCGATTGAAACGCGCGATGCGATCAATCAGCACCGTTCGGTTTAAGTTGCATGCATACAAAATGCCGGGCTAGCCCGGCATTTTGCATTCAGTCTCTTTGCGGGGCGACGATCTCCGCATAATCGTAGAGTTCGCCAAGAATCTCTTCCCCCCGCTCATCGACCGATTCCGACAGCACGTCGATTTCCGTAAACAGCATTTCGATGGTGCGGGCGCCGCCGTCGCCGTCGAACAATCGGGCGGCGCGGTGCTGTTCCCAGCGCAGGCTTTCCGCTTCGCTCAGGGTTTGCGGGAAATTGCGGGCGCGGTAGCGGAACAGCAATTCCTGCAAGCGTTCGTCGGCAAACGAGGGGCGGGCCGTGGCCAGCTTGGCCGGCGTGTCGCGGCGCAAGGATTCGAGCAGGCGGCGGTCGTCGTTGCTGACGAAACCGTTGTACAAATCCTCATCCACGTCCAGGGCCGTATTGGCGCCCGGGCGCTGGAAGACTTCGGCCCAGATGGCATCCATGTTCGGCGCCGCGGCGGCGAATTGCGCGTTGACCTTCGCCGCGTCCAGATCGATGCCCCATTGCGCGGCCATGGCGGGCGACAGGGTCTTTAAATTGCCCACCAGCATGGGCGACTTGTTCAAATGCACGCTTTTCACGGGCAGGCGCGTCATGCCTTCCGGCATGGCTTCCTTGCGCGTGAATAAACGCGTGCGGATGGTGTCGGCGTCCAGTTCGAACAGTTCGCGCGGGTCGTAGGCGCAATCCCAGACGAGGATCTCGTTTTTGTTGCTCGGGTGCGTGGCCAGCGGCCAGACGACGCCCAGGCAACCGCGTTCGGCCGGGAACATGCCGGACACGTGCAGGAAGGGCTGGCGCTCGCCGGCGGCCAGGTGCATGCCCATTTCGCTGGCGACCCGGTCCTTCTTGTGCAGGGCCAGGCAGAATTCGAACAGTTTCGGCTGCTTCTGCTTGATCAGGCGCGCCAGGGCGATGGTGGCGCGCACGTCCGATAGCGCATCATGCGCCGCTTCGTGGACGAGGCCATTGGCCTTGCTCAAGTGTTCCAGTTTAAAACTGGTCTGGCCATCGTCGCGCTTCGGCCATTGAATGCCTTCCGGGCGCAGCGCGTGCGTCATGCGCACGACGTCGAGGATGTCCCAGCGGCCGCAATGGTTCTTCCATTCGCGCGCATACGGGTCGATCAGATTGCGCCAGAACAGGAAACGCGTGACTTCATCGTCGAAACGGATGGTGTTGTAGCCCACGCCGATGGTGCCCGGCTCCGAAAAGGCCGCTTCGATGGTGGCGGCGAACTGGTGCTCGGGCACGCCCAGCTGCAAACACTGCTGCGGCGTGATGCCCGTGATCAGGCACGATTGCGGGTCGGGCAGGAAATCATTGGCAGGCTGGCAATACAACATGATCGGCTCGCCGATCTCGTTGAGATCCGCATCCGTGCGGATGGCGGCGAACTGGGCCGGGCGGTCGCGGCGCGGCTGGGCGCCAAAGGTTTCGTAGTCGTGCCAAAGAAAGGTCTGGTTAGTCATTGATGGTCGTAACTTAATGTTGCTGAATGGGTTATCCGGGCCGCTAAAAACAAGCCGCCGCTTCAGTTTTCTGAAAACCTGCCGATACTACACGAGAGGATGGTCATCATCGCGTTTCCCGCATGGTGGCATACATTGTCCGTTCAAGGAGGTCTATCGTGTCAATTCCCATCGCCGCAAGCGGCAATTCCACCCCTTCCGTGACTTCCGTCAGTACGGGTGTTGCCGGAAAGGACGATAAAGTCCAGCAAAAGGATGGCGTCAACGCTGAAATGAGCGTCAATGACCGCACCAAGCTGCAATTGAACGCTTCCATCATGCAGGCGTCGCTGAACGTGTCCATCGGTTCGGAAAACGAGCCGCTGGCGCTGCTGTACAAGACAGCCATCACCAACATCAATGAAGCGCTGAAGGGCCAGTACGGCGAGGACGCGATCCAGAACGCCGCCTCGCAGGACAACAGCGCCGAAGCGACGGCGAGCCGCATCGTCTCGCTGTCGACGGGTTTTTTCGACGCCTACAAGAAGCAGAACCCCGGCATGGACGACGATACGGCCCTGACCAAGTTCATGGACACCATCAGCGGCGGCATGGAAAAAGGCTTCAAGGAAGCGCGCGACATCCTGGGCGGCTTGAAAGTGCTGAACGGCGATATCGCCGGCAATATCGACAAGACGTATGAGCTGGTGCAGAAGGGCTACGCGGATTTCATCGCCGCCCACAGCAGCAAGAAGGATGATGCCGCCAAGCCGGCCGACAGCAAGGCTGCCTGAGCTACAGCATGACCCGGTTGCGGCCCGATGCTTTGGCGCGATACAGCGCCGCGTCGGCCGCGGCGATCAGCGCTTCGTCGTCCTGTCCGGTCGCCAGGCTGGCCACGCCGAAGGAACCCGTGATGTGCGGCAGCGCGCTGCGCATGTCGGCGAAGATGACGGCGAGCTGCATGCGCTCGCACAGGCGCTCGGCCACGCGCAAGGCCACGTGTTCGTTGGTATCGGGCAAGATCACCATCATTTCCTCGCCACCATAGCGCACGGCAAAATCCGTGGGCCGCAGGGCCGCGCCCAGCACTTGCGCGGCGATGCGCAGCGCCTGGTCGCCCGCCTGGTGGCCGTGGGTGTCGTTGAAGCGCTTGAAATGGTCGAGGTCTATCATCACCAGCGACAGCGGCGAGCCGCTGGCGTGGGCCGTGACGATCATGTTCGGCAGTAAATCAGTGAGCCAGGCGCGGTTGTACAAGCCCGTCAGGCTGTCGACCATCGACAGCTGGCGGTAGAATTCGCCCAGTTTCTGCCGGCGGCGCAGCAGGGCGTTGGCGGCGCGGATGCGGAAGGACAGCAGCCGCAGCAGGTTGCGCGCCAGGCCGTTCGATTGCTCGATCAATTCCCAGACGATGGCCGCGTCGATTACCAGCAAATCGGTTTCTTCCAGGGCGGAAATGGCGGCCAGGTTGCTCGCTTCATCGAGCACCGACTGTTCCCCCACGCTTTCGCCGGGCAAGACCTTGCTGACGGTGCCGTCATCCATGCCCGTGTGGGTGTCGGCGGCCACGGCCAGCGAGCCGCGCAGGACGATGTACAGGCTGGCACCTTGCGTGTCGGCAATGGCTTCACCCGCTTCGAGGCGCACCACGGGGCAGGGCGCCAGCATGGCGGCCGTCTGGCTATCCGCCCCATCGCGAAATAGCTGTAAATCGCCGATGTTGCAGCCTGAAGCGCTGAAGTTGCCGATCTGTTCCACAATCACACTTTCAAAAAGCCGGCGCGCGAGCAGAAGGCCGGTAGCTTCATGATAGCGTAAAGCAGCCTTGGCTGTAACGGCAAAGGCTTGCTTGATGTCACTTACTGTGAGAAATACGACAATTATTTCATTGCCGTGTTAATAAGCTGAAATGCTTGCGGTTTTATTATGGATGTTGCCGCACGCGAAAGGTGGGGCCGGATGTGCAAAGGCAGCCTTGAACGGCTGCCTCAGTCTCTGGAAATCCTGCGGGTGGGGGATTACTCGGCGGTTTCTTCCGCTTCGGCCGTATCGATCACGGCATTCTTGCCGGTCGCATGGCGCTTGCTGTCTTGCAGGCGGCCCAGGGCGCTATCGATGGCGCGTTTCAGCTTGTCGGTGGCGCCGGCCACGGATTGATGCACGGTGGCGTTCTGTTCGGTCACGGCGATCGGTTGATAGCCTGCAACGCGTGCTTCCATGACGCAGCGGATATCGTCGGCGCCGCCTTTCGGGCCATTCGTGTCGCTGATGTGGACTTCGATGCGGGTCAGGTTGTCGCGGAAGCGGCTCAGTGCGCTTTCAAGTACGGATTGCACATGTTCGTTCAGTCCAGCGGTGTTGGCGATGGTGCTGTCGGTATGAATATTGATTTGCATATGCTTACTCCTGTCAATTCAAAAAAAACCCATCTCAGGCGTGCTGCGGCCTGGTTGCTGCCTCATGCACATGACCTCGTGCATGGAACTTATCTTACTCCTCTTTCCGGTATTTCAAGAGGGTGCGCACGATTAAGATGAGCTTAACCCTTCAGCCAGGTCAAGTTTCCGCTACGAAATTATTTTTTAGCCATTAATGAGCCCGGCAGCGATATTGATCGACAGCCCCAGCACGACCAGGTTGAAGAAGAAGCTCAGCACGGATTGCCCCAGCACGATTTGCCGCATCGGCCTTGTCTGCACGCACACGTCCGACGTTTGCACGGCTACGGCGATGGTGAAGGCGAAATACAGGAAATCCCAGTAATCGGGGTTTTGCTCGTCATCGGGAAACTTCAGGGGGCGCAGCGCGGGGTCGGCCTGGTAGTACAGGTGGGCGTAATGAAAGCAGAACAGGGTGCCGACGAGGAACCAGGAGCCGACCAGTGTCAGGATCGTCAAGCCGTAATGCAGCGCGCGCTCGTCCGGCGCCATGTCTTTCATCGAGGACAGCTGCGAGACGATGGCCACCAGGCTCATCACGGATGCGACGGACAGGGCCGACAGGACGGTTGCCGCCCGCTCATCCTGGCGCGCCGCCATGGCTTTGACCTTGTGGTGGTTGGCGCGCATCATCATCCAGGCCATCGTCGCCAAGTAGAACCAGACGGCCACGTTCCACGCCGTCAGCAAACGCGTCATCTGTTGCCAGGATGGGGGCAGCAGCAGGCCGGCCGCCACGCCGATGGCCGTGGCCATGCTCAGGTGGGGGCGGCTGCGGATGAAGCCGTGCAAGGGAAGCGTGATTTTCATGGTGCAAGTTAGTCAGTGGCAGTAGCGCATCTTAATCCTTATGGGCTTGCCGCGGTGGCCGTCCTGGCGGCCGCTTCCTTCTCGTGGTGGGGGAAGCGGTCCATGCGCGACAGCACGGGGAACAGCACGGCCCACACGCCCGTCACGGCCAGGGTGGCGGCGCCGCCAAACAGCACGGCGCGCACGAGGCCGAACCAGCCGGCCGTCAGGCCCGATTCGAATTCGCCCAGTTCGTTCGAGGCGCCGATGAAGACGGCATTCACGGCGCTGACCCGGCCGCGGATCTCGTCCGGCGTCTCGAACTGCACCAGCAGGTGGCGGATGTAGACGCTGACCATGTCGCCGGCGCCCATCAGGAACAGCGCAACCAGTGCCAGCGGGAAATAGCTGGTGCTGCCCAGCACCAGGGTGCCCAGGCCGAAGACGGCCACGCCGCCGAACATCCAGGCGCCCACGCGGCGCGTGATGGGAAACATGGCCAGCGCGATCGAGCACAGGGCCGCGCCGGCGCCCGGGGCCGTGCGCAGCAAGCCCAGGCCGCTGGGGCCGATATGCAGCACGTCATGCGCGAGCGCCGGCAGCAGGGCCGTGGCGCCGCCGAACAGCACGGCGAACAGGTCGAGCGAAATGGCGCCCAGCACGATGGGTTTCGACCAGACGAAGCGCAAGCCTTCGAGCAGGCTGTGCCAGCTGACGGGTTCGCGCTTGACCACTTGCGGCGCGGGCGTGGTGGCGCGCATCAGCAGGACGGACACGACCAGCAAGGCCGACGAGACCAGATACACCACCTTGGGGCCGAAGTAATACAGCAAGCCGCCCAAAGTCGGGCCCAGGATGATGGCCACGTGCGAGCTCGACGAGCTGAGCGCGAGGGCGCGGCTGAAGTGTTGCGTCGGCACCATGTTCACCAGCACGGCTTGCGTGGCCGGCATCATGAAGGCGCGCGCGCTGCCGAACAGCACCAGCACGGCAAACACGGGCCAGACGATGGAAATATTGCTTAACGTAAACGCCAGCAGGGCCAGCGCGCAAGCGAGCTGTGCCGTCAGGCACCAGGCGATGATGTTGCGGCGGTTGTAGCGGTCGGCCACGTGGCCGGCCGGCAAAATCAAGACGAGGAAGGGCGCGAATTGCGCCAGGCCGATCAGGCCCAGGTCGAACAGGCTGCCCGTGATCTGGTACACCTGCCAGCCGATGGCCACGCTTTGCATCTGCACGGCCACGGTGCCCAGCACGCGGGCGGAAAGGTAACAGGCGAAGTTGCGGTGACGCAGGATGGCGAGAGACATGAAATTTCCAGGAAACAGCGGGGTGGGGCGGGTGGCGGCAGCGGATGCCGCGCCAGCAGCCCCCCGCTGTCTGGATGCTTACTTGGCCAGGTCGGCTTCCGTGGTGAAAGCGTCGGCGTAGAACTCGTCGGCTGGAAGTTGACACAATTGCACGAAATCGCGGTTGGCCGATTCGACGACGATCGGTGCGCCGCAGGCATACACCTGATACGCGGACATGTCGGGCAGGTCCGCCATCACGGCCTGGTGCACGAAGCCCGTGCGGCCGCTCCAGCCGTCTTCCGGCAAGGCTTCCGACACGACGGGCACATAGGTGAACTGCGGCAAGTCGGCCGCCCACTGGCGGCACAGCGCATCCATGTACAGGTCGTGCGGACGGCGGCCGCCCCAGTACAGGGTGATCGGGCGCGGGGATTGCTCGTTGATCATGTGCTCGACGATGGCTTTCAGCGGGGCAAAGCCCGTGCCCGAGGCCAGCAGCACGACGGGCTTGTCGGAATCTTCGCGCAGGAAGAAGGTGCCCATCGGGCCTTCGAAGCGCAGGATGTCGCGCTCCTTCATCGTGCCGAACACCTGGTCGGTGAACAGGCCGCCCGGCATGTGGCGGACGTGCAGGCTCACGGGGCCGCCTTCGACGGGTGCGCTGGCCATGCTGTAGCTGCGGCGTTTGTTGTCGCGCAGCATGATTTCGATATACTGTCCGGCGCGGTAGTTGAGGCGCTCGCTGGCCGGCAGCTGCAGGGTCAGCACGACGACGTCGGGCGCGACTTTTTCGATGGTGGTCACGCGCGACGGCATTTTCTTGATCGGGTAGTCGCTGCTGCCCGCCACTTCGCGCGCCTGCACCACCAGGTCGCCCTGCGGCACGGCGCAGCACAGCAGCGAGTAGCCGGCCGCCGCTTCGTCTTCCGTCAGGGAGCGGGCCTGGTATGGCTTATGCTGTACATTGCCGGACACGATCTTGCCCTTGCACGAGCTGCAGGCGCCGCTCTTGCAGCTGTATGGCAAGCCGACGCCGGCGCGTATCGCTGCCGACAGGACGGTTTCGTCCGCTTCACAGCTGAATTGGTGGCCGCTGGGCTGAACAGTAATTTGAAAAGTCATACAATCCTTGAGATGAAAAATATGTTAACGCACTCTTTGCGCAAGCCTGTGGGCTTGCCGCGCCTGCTGATCCTGGGTTGCGGCGACGTCGGCATGCGGCTGCTGCCCCTGCTGCGCGCGCGCTTTCGCGTCTTTGCCGTCACCAGCCAGCCGGCGCGCTGCGCGCAGCTGCGGGCGGCAGGCGCCGTGCCTATCGTGGCCAACCTCGACGAGCGCGCCAGCCTGAAACGGCTGGCGGGACTGGCGCCGCTGGTCGTGCACCTGGCGCCGCCCCTGTCGTCGGGCTTGCTTGACCAGCGCACGCGCAATCTGGCCGCCATTTTACCCGAGCATGCCCGCATGGTGTACGTGAGCACCAGCGGCGTGTATGGCGATGGCGGCGGCGCCTGGGTCGATGAAACGCGGCCCGTGGCGCCGGCGAATGCGCGCGCGAAGCGGCGCGTGGACGCGGAACAGGTCTTGCGGGCCTGGGGCGCGCGCCGCGGCGCCAAGGTGGCCATCCTGCGCGTGCCGGGCATTTATGCGGACGACCGCCTGCCCCTGAAGCGCTTGCGTGAGGGCACGCCGGCCCTGGCGGCAAGCGACGACGTGTACACCAACCATATCCACGCCGATGACCTGGCGCGCATCATCGAACGGGCCTTGTGGCGCGGCAAGCCGGGACGCGTGTATCACGCCAGCGATGACAGCGAACTCAAAATGGCGGACTATTTCGATGCCGTGGCCGATGCCTTCAAGCTGCCGCGCCCGCCGCGCCTGCCCCGTGCCGAGCTGCGGCAAGCGGTCACGCCGATGCTGCTGTCGTTCATGTCCGAATCGCGCCGCCTGCACAATACGCGCATGAAACGCGAGCTGGGCGTGCGCCTGCGCTATGCGCGCGTGGCCGATGCCTTGCGGGCGATGGCAGCCGGCGGGGCCGGCATCGGGTAAAATGACCGGTTATCTGCGCACTTTTCCTGGGCCGGCGCGCGGCGCGCCGTTCCGGCGGTGCGCCATTCACTTAAGGAATACCGCATGAGCACCCTCACTTACGAAGAATACCTGGACGAGGTCACCACCGTCCTCACGGAACTGTACGACCTCGACGACGACGCCGCCATCAAGCTGGTCGTGGCGGCGCAGGACGCCGAATTTTTTGTCCCGCACGATGCGCATGAAGAAATGCGTACCTTGGAGCAAGCCAAGAAAGACGCGGTCACCCTGTTCGAGCGCAAGCAGAACCGCCAGCAGACGCAGGAAAAACAGCAACAGCGCGTGCGCCAGCAAAAGAAATAAGGACGGCCGCCAGGCCGTAGGCAACACGGGCTGCGGCGCAACGCCGTGGCCTTGCCGTTTGATGCAGCGCAAACGTGTCATGGCACGCTGGCGATATGGTGAGCAATGTCGTCACGCGTTTGGGCTATTTGTGACGGGCTCTACGCAGCGCGACGCTGTTTTTCGTCAGCAGGAGCGGGTCATGCGAGTTACGAATCACCCCAGCAAGGAACAGGTGCGCGCCTACATGCGCCGGCGCGAACATGCGCGGCAGCCGCCGCCGCCGCCCGATGAAATTCGCCGCCAGCTGGCCTGGTGCCGCGTGGATGTCTTGCCGGGTACTTGCCTGCTTGCCACCCCGGCAGGCGTGGCCGTGCAGGGTTGGCATTTATCTGCGGAAATGGCACGCCTGGGCACGCTCATGGCGATTGCCTGGCTGATGCGCAGCGGTGTTCCTCATTGTAAAAATTGATGACTTGCAGCAAACTTCCCCGATTTGAGTTATCCTCTAGCACATTCCAAGTGCGTCAATTCTCTTCAATTATCACAATTTTGCTTTAAGTTACGCAAAAATCAACAATAGCGTGTATTATATTGTTTGCGGCAGAAAAGCCGCATAAGTGATGGCGCTTTTTAGTGTGTTTACCCTGAATTATTGCAGAAGAGACATTCTGTTTCTTTTTGCCTTAATACAACAAGTACGGATTTTCGACCATGTCTCTCAAACAAATTACCTCTTTGCCTACCTACAACCCGAATCGCGTCCTCGATGCGATCATCGACAAGCTGCAACTGAAAAACGATGCCGCCCTGTCGCGAGCGCTGGAAGTGGCGCCGCCTGTCATCAGCAAGATTCGTCACAACACCTTGCCGATCGGCGCCACGATCCTCATCCGCATGCATGAAATCAGCGATTTCAGCATTCGTGAACTGCGCGAGTTGATGGCTGCCTAAGAGCGCCTGACAGACGGCAAACTGAGAGGTGCCGTCTGGGTAAGTCAGGCTTGCCGCGTGCGGCAGCCACATCTGTTTTCCGTTTTGCTATTGCGGGTCGCGGTTCAACACCGGACGATCGACATAGAAACGCCCCATTTCCAGGCTGGTCGAAGACGACTTGAGCACCGCTGCTGCCAAGGTGGCGGGCGCGCCGGAAAATGCCGTGCTGGCAGCGCCCGTCGCGCGGCCCGAATATGCCGTCGCCTGCACCGCCGCACCGGAAAACGCCGTCGCCTGCACCGCCGCACCGGAAAACGCCGTCTGCCCGGCCCGGCCCGAGTATGCGGTCGCCTGTACCGCACGCCCTGAATACGCGGCTTGCACGGCCCGTCCCGAATACGCCGCCTGTACGGCGCGCCCCGAATACGCCGTTTCTGCGCGGATATAATCTTCCCCGAACGTTTGCTCATACAGCTGCTTCATGCGCTCGCCCACGCGCTGGTGCGCCGCTTCGTCGTCTTCGCCGCGCAGGCCGATGTACGGGAAGTGATGCAGGAAGTAGCCGAACACCTGTTCGCAGTCCGCCGCATATTTCAGGGTATCGAGGATGTGGTAGTGCCAGAAGGTATCGACGTCCATCAGCGGCGCCGTTTCTTCTTCCGGAAACTGTTTCATCAGGATCAAGAAACGCCGGTATTCGAATTCCACCGCATTCGCCTTCTCCAGGCTCCATCCTTCGCCTGACTCCCGGTGCATCAGCTTGACCTTGATCGCGTCCAAATTCAAATCGGCAATTGTCTTGAAACTGTCGTTCGTATCCATGAATGTCCTTGTGGTAAAGAGTGTTGTGGGAAATACGGTGAAACAAAGGTGGGTGTGTACTCCTGGCAAGTCGTCGAGGAATGCCTGACCCATGGCGGGCAGGCGCGCTGAGTTGTCCTACATCAATATTGCATCTAATTACGAAATAAGCAAGCTGAGCTTGTTTCAAGCGGAGCGCGCCTGTCAGGCGCTGGCCCGGCTGTCTTCCTGGTAGGGAAATGCCGTGGCGTCCGCGCCCAGCGGCACGCTGACATGCACGCTCATGCCGGCGCCGGGGCTGCTTTCGATGTAGAAAGTGCCGCCCAGCAACTTGATGCGCTCTTCGATGCCGACCAGGCCAAATGAGCCCTGCTTGTTGCGTCCGTCGATGGCCGCGCCCACGCCGTTGTCGCTGACGCTCATCGATACGGTGTCGCGGCACTTTTCCAGCTTGACTTGCACGCGGCTGGCATTCGCATGCTGGGAAATATTGCTGAGCGACTCTTGCAGGATGCGGAACAGGGCCGTGGCGCACTGGTCGCTCAAATAGATATCGTCATGGCTTTCGCTCACTTCGCAGGCGATGCCCGTGCGCAGGCGAAATTGCGCCACCTGCCATTCGACGGCCGCATTCACGCCCAGGTCCAGCACGGTGGGACGCAAGTCGTTGATGATCTGCCGCACGCTTTTAATCGTGGCGTCGATCTGCTCCAGGGTTGAGCGGGCGCGGGCGTTCAGGCGCGGGTGGCGGCGCTGCGTGCGCGAGGCCAGCATGTCGGCGTCGATGCGCAAGACCAGCAGGTTCTGTCCCAGGTCGTCGTGGATTTCGCGCGCGATGCGCTTGCGTTCCTCTTCCTTGATCTGGTCGGCATGGGCTGCCAGGCGGCGCAGTTTCTGGTGCGACAGTTGCAATCGGATCTGGCTGGCGCGCAATTCCTCCGTCATGCCCGTCGCCATCTGGATGGCGCGCCGGCGCGACGAGGCCAGGGTCTGAAACAGCATGTACAGCAGCATGGCGCTGGCAAAACCGGTCAGCAGGGCCAGCCACGGCAGGAAGGCGTCGAAGCGCGTATACAGGTCGCTCTTGCGCACGCTGAACAGCGCTTGCCACACGCGGCCATTGTGCTCGATCAACATCGTGCTGCTCAGATAGCGGCCCGAGTTGCCTGGCTGCCACCATGGCGCATGCATGCCTGCCGCCGAGCTGTCGAAGATGGGGCGCATGTCGTGCGGCAAGTCCGGCTGTTCAAGCGCCTGCTGGCCGATATCGAACAGGGTCAGGCGGACATTGCGTACCGGCATGTCGGCCAGCGCGCTGCGCATCATCGCCACCAGGTCGTAGCCGATGCCGACGGAACCCTGGTAGGCCGCGCGCCTTTGCTCCAGCGTATCGGTCGGCATGCCGAAGCGGTACACGGGCAGGCGCATGGCCATGCCCGTCAGCTGCGGCCGGCCTTCCATCGGCACGGGCACGCCGGAATTGCAGATCTGCCCGGTATCGCGCGACTGTTCCAGCGCTTCGGCGATCATGGGCCGCGCAGCGATGTCATAGCCATACTTTTCCGCAGCGCTGGCAATCGGCTCGATGTAGACCAGCGCGGAATAACGGGGGCGCGGGCCGGGCGGATGGATGGCAAACGCCGGATAGCCGTCGCGCCCGGGCGGATAGTCGCGCTGCATGGCCGTTTCGAAGGTGGCGCGCTGCGAATCGTCGAGTTCCCGGCTGTAATTGAGATTCATCACGCCCGGGTAGTTCTGATGCAAGGCGAGGTTTGCCACGTAGCGGTGGAATTGCTCGCGGCTCACGTGTTCATTGGCGTGGAACAGGCTGACCGTTCCGCGCAGCAAATTGGCATATGACTTGCCGCGCGATTCGATGTTTTTCTGGGTATTGCGCGCCAGATTGTTGAATAGCTCGCTGGCATCGTTTTCGATCGACAGCGAGGCGGCGATGTAGAACAGCAGGCCGACCATCAAGGACAGCACGAAGCCAATCAGCCACTGCGGCCTTTTTTCCAGCGATAACTGTTGTTCACCAGCAGTAGAGGACATCGCCATCCGCATCAAGAGGAGGAATCGGGTGCCGCCTCGGTGGCGGTGGCCAGGCTGCGTTGTACAAGCACCATCGACATTGCAAATTGCTCAATAGCTGCCTAATATACAAAATTATCGTGATTATAGTCAACAGGCAATATTTCTCTGGTGAAGTATTGTGCTGAGACGAAAAAAAACCGCCGCAGCGGTTTTTTTTGTGAGCAAACTGGCGCCTTACTTGGCCGGCTGCCAGCTGTCTTTCAGGGTGACGATGCGGTTGAAGACGGGCTTGCCGGGCTGGCTGTCGACGCGGTCGGCCGCGAAGTAGCCGTGGCGCTCGAACTGGAAGCGCTGTTCCGGCTGGGCCAGTTCCGCGCCCGGTTCCAGCCACGCCTGCACCACTTCCTTGGCCAGCGGGTTCAGGGCCAGCTTGAAGTCCTTGCCGCCCGCGTCCGGCTGCGGGTCCGTAAACAGGCGGTCGTACAGGCGCACTTCGGCAGGAATGGCCGTCGGCGCGCTGATCCAGTGCATATTGCCCTTGACCTTGTAGTTGGCGCTGCCTTCCGTGCCCGACTTGCTGTCCGGGAAATAGTTGCAATGCACGGCGATGACCTTGCCGTTTTCATCCTTGTCAAAGCCCGTGCACTCGATCACGTAGCCGTAGCGCAGGCGAACCTTGCTGCCCGGCTTGTCGTCGATCGGCGGATACAGGCGGAAATAGCCTTTATTCGGCACTTCCATGAAGTCGTCTTCCTCGATCCACAGCTCGCGCGAGATGGGGAAGGTGCGCAAGCCCCGCTCCGGGAAGTGCGGATGCACGGGCGCCGTGCATTCCACGCTCTCGTTTTCCGGGAAGTTGTCGATGATCAATTTCAAGGGGCGCAGCACGGCCACCGTGCGCGGCGCCTTCGGATCGAGGTCTTCGCGCAGGCAGCCTTCGAGCACGCTGTAGTCGATCCAGCCGTCCGATTTCGTCACGCCCGTGCGTTCGCACATCAGTTGAATCGCTTCCGGCGTGTAGCCGCGGCGGCGCATGCCCACCAGGGTCGGCATGCGGGGGTCGTCCCAGCCGTCGACGATATGTTCTTCCACCAGCTGGCGCAGCTTGCGCTTGCTGGTGACGATGTATGTCAGGTTCAGGCGCGAGAACTCGAACTGGTGCGGCACCGGTTGCTGGAAGAAGCCGCCGGCGGCCAGGGTTTCCAGCAGCCAGTCGTAGAACGGGCGGTGATCCTGGAATTCCAGCGTGCAGATCGAATGCGTGATGTTTTCCAGCGCGTCCGAGATCGGATGCGTGTAGTCGTACATCGGATAGATGCACCAGGCGTCGCCCGTGCGGTGGTGATGCGCGTGGCGGATGCGGTAGATGGCCGGGTCGCGCAAGTTCATGTTCGGCGAACTCATGGCATCTTCGCTCATCTTCGCGCGCAGGATGTGTTCGCCATCCTTGAATTGGCCCGCCTTCATGGCGCGGAACAGGGCCAGCGATTCGTCGCGCGGACGGTCGCGGAACGGCGAATTCTTGCCGGCCTGGCCGAAATTGCCCCGGTTGGCGGCCATGTCTTCGGCGCTCTGGCTGTCAACGTAGGCAAAACCGGCCGTGATCAGGTATTCGGCCATCGCGTACAGCTGGTCGAAATAGTCGCTCGCGTAGTGCAGGTGGCTGTGGCCATCGGCAGTCTTCGGTTCCCAGTCAAAGCCCAGCCATTTCACGCTGTCCATGATGGTGTCGACGTATTCCTGCTCTTCCTTCGCCGGATTGGTGTCGTCGAAGCGCAGGTTGCACTGGCCGGCGTAATCGCGCGCCAGGCCGAAGTTGACGCAGATCGACTTGGCGTGGCCCACGTGCAGGTAACCGTTCGGCTCCGGCGGGAAACGCGTGATCACCTGGGGCAGGCCGGGACGCACGTGGGTGCCGGCAGCCAGGTCGGCTTCGATGATGTTACGCAAGAAATTGGGCGCCAGCGCTGGCGCGGCGGTATTCGGTTTATCGTTGCTCATTGATCAATGCGGAAGAGTGACAGTAAAAAGCATTTTACCGTACCGCAAGCGCTTCGATACGACCAATTCGCTGCCAATTTGCCGTCAATTTGCCGTTAAAAGCCATAGCGCCAGCGACGCGGGGAGCGTTCTATAGGATAATTCGCCTTTAATTAGCAAACAAAACGTGACCCCGGAGCCATTTATGGAAAATTTGTATAACGTCCTCGGTGTCGCGCCCAATGCCAGCGACGATGAAATCAAGAAAGTCTACCGTTCGCTGGCCATGCGCTTCCACCCCGACCGCAACCAGGCCCCCGGCGCCGAGGCGCGCTTCAAGAGCGTCACCAAGGCGTATGAAATCCTGGCCGACCCGGCCAAGCGCGCCGAATACGACCAGAGCGTGAACCACCGCATCATCATCGATCCGGAAGCGGAAGCCTATGCCCTGTGGTGCGGCGTGTTCCGCCTCCACGGCACCACGCTTCCAGCAGACTGAGTCTGCCGGCAGCCGCCACCGGGCGGCTTGAATGATATTTAAAACAACAACAACGGCGCTTTTATCAGCGCCGCGCATCACATTGGAAAGCACAGCATGAGAAGAGTACACCCTGAATTCGCGTATCAGTCGCGCGAGCTGGAAGGCCAGATCGACGGCATCCTCGGCGACCCGCCGAACCGCAAGAACTACAAAAGCATGGTCGACGCGCTGGTGAGCGAGTACGCCAGCGGCGGCGGCATCGAAGACGTGAACATGCTGGCCTTCGCGCTGGTCGACCACATCACCTTCAGCGACCCGAAAGGCTTGCTGGCCGAAAGCGAAGACTACGAGTTCGGCGACCCGGCCCGCGTATTCTCGATGGCTGCCTGCGCCGCGCCGGAAGCGGCGAAGATGTACGCCGCCATCGAGGAGAGCTTCCCCGACCTGGCGCGCCAGGCCATCATCACGGCCTTCCTGCACAAGAATCCGCGCCTGTGGGACGACGACGACCAGTCGCTCGACCAGCTGGCCGCCAATGACGACGGCGACGACGATCACGACGAAGATGAAGCCACCGACGATTTCGCCCAGATGTTTGACCAGGATGGAGATGACCATGGCCGATAACAAGGATGAACAAAAAAGCAACCTTCCCGCGCTGACGAAGCAAGTCACGGAATTGGTGTTGTCCGGTTCGCTGGGGCACGCCGAGCAGGCGTTTGCGGACGCGGCCGACCAGTACGGCGATCTTGCCGTGGTGGAAGTGCTCAATGCCATCCCGCCGCAGGTGACGGCCCTGCACCTGGCCGGCTTCGACGGCGGCAAGATGTCGCTGGCCACCCTGCTGGTGCCGCCGAAGGCCTGGGCCGACAGTCTGGCCTTCATCGCCGCCACCTGGAGCGACGACCAGATCGAGGACGATCCGGAACGCATCGCCGAAGCGCTGTTCGCGCACATCCACGGCGTGGTGTTTTCCACCGACGACGCCGAGCGCCGCCGCGAGCTGCTGCTCGAAGCGTCCGCCACCGACTGGGGCGCCACGGCGTTCGCCATTTTGTTCTCGATGGCGCCGAAGGAAATCCTCGAAGTGGCGGGCGAGATCGTCATCAAGGGGCCGTACGTGACGGGCGTGACGTCGTCCGACAACGACATCGTGCCGCTGGCCATCGAGCTGGCGCAGGCCAATGAAGACGGCTGGGACCGCTCGCTGTTCGAACTGTTCCCCGACTTCCGCCACAGCGCCGACCTGGCCGACGCGGAATACTCGGACGACCCGGACGAAGAGCCGACCATGTTGCAGCGCAGTACCAAGGAATTGCTGTACCGCCTGCGCAAGCAAGTGCCGAGCACGCGCAGCGCACCGCGTTCCAGCACGCGCCGCAGCCTGGGCACGGGCATTTTCTCGTAATGAAAGCAGGGAACTACTAATGCTGCCAGCAATTGTTGTAGAGAATCTTCCGCGCCTCGTGCGCGCCATCAAGCTGTTGCCGGGCGACCCGCGCGAGGATGCGGCGCTGAACCTGGCCGACGAATTGACGGGCATCACGGCCATGGTGGCCGAGAAGTTCACGAATGAACGCACGGCCGACGGCATCCAGAAGGCGCTGTACCTGACGGTGGGCGGCGTGTCGCTGGGCCTGGAACAGGCCGTCACGCACGAAGGCGACCAGGCCGCGCTCGATTTCCTCGTCGAGCACGGCGCCGAGCACGCATTCCAGGTGGGTTTCCGCCTGATCAAGGAGCTGTCGCAGCTGCCGGAAGACGCCCTCGTCGGCGAATACGACCAGGACCCCGTCTACCTTGCGCGCCGGCTGCGCGAGCTGTTCATCGATATTTGCCAGGCCGACCCGAACCAGAACTGGGCCGGCTATGAAAAGTATGCGCTGCAGTTGCAACAGCGCAAGGAAGTGCAAGCCGTCGTGCGCCTGGCCGGCTGGCTGCGCCGCCACCACGACAACGGCCCCGTCAGCGACAGCGACTTGAATGCCGAGGGCGTCATCGCTCTGGCCATCATCTTCGCCATCGAAGGCGGCGGGCGCATCGTGGCGCGCACGGGGCAGAAGGAGTTCGAGCGCTTCGTGCGTTCCGTGCGCAAGAACAAGCCCGACTTCGAGGAAGGCTGGGCCGCCCTGGTGGCCAAGGTGCCCGTGCAGCATCACCCGGTGCTGCTCGACCGCATCGCTTCCTACCGGCGCAGCTGCACCGTCGTGCATAAAATCCTCACGCGGGCCAGCATGAAGAGCCTGTTCGAGGACCTGGAGAATTACGCCGGTTCCGAGCTGGACGCCGACTACTCGTAATGCAGTACGTGGGCCGGCGCCTGCCGGCCTACGCTCCCCCTTCCAGCGCCGCTTCCTCGGCCAGTTTCACGAATGCCGCCACCAGCGGCGACGTTTCTTCTTCCCTTTGTGCCAGTAACAGGCTGGTGGTCGCCTGCGGGTCGGCGATGGGGCGGTAGCACACGCCATCCATGCGGATGCGGTCGAACGAGGCGGGCAGCACGGAAATGCCGCAGCCGGCCGCCACCAGGCCGATGATGGTCGACGCCTCGCCCGCTTCCTGCGCCACCTGGGGCACGAAGCCGGCGGCCTTGCACAGGCGAAAGATCTGCGGATAAATCCCCGTGCCCGCATCCCTGGGATACATGACAAAGCCTTCGCCCGCCATGTCGGCAATCGCGATGCTGTCCTTGGCCGCCAGCGCATGGGCGACGGGCAGCACGAGGAACAGCGGGTCCTGGCGCAGTTGCGTCAGCTTGATATCGGAGGGATACGTCGTTTCCGGCGGGCGCACGAAGCCCAGGTCCATCGTCCGGCCCGAGATCGCTTCCAGCTGATGCAATGTCGCCATCTCGTGCAAGGTCAGGGTGACGTGCGGAAATTGCTGGCGGTAGCGGTTGATGACGGTGGCGAAATACGGCGTGAACGGCGTGGAAAACGTAAAGCCGATGCGCAATTCGCCCGCTTCGCCCCGCTGGGCCCGGCGCGCCGTGACGGCCGCCTGTTCCGACAGCGCCAGGATGCGCCGCGCATCGTCGAGGAACAGTGCGCCTGCCTGCGTCAGGCGCACGGAGCGCTTGTTGCGCTCGAACAACTGCGCACCGAGTTCCGCTTCCAGCGCCTGGATCTGCTGGCTCAGCGGCGGCTGGCCGATGTGCAGGCGCTCGGCCGCGCGCGTGAAGTGCAGCTCTTCGGCGACGGCGACAAAGTAACGCAGGTGGCGCAGTTCCATATAAGTAATATTTTAAAAGTATGAGTTGGGCCTTGAATATATATTGGACGATATGAGTTGGCAATCCTAAGATGAAGACTCGCTTCCTTTCCGAAACACGGCCATGTCTGATTCATCGCTTGCCTTTGCCCCCGCCGCCCCTTCCGCCATTCCGGTTTCTGCTCCCGGTTCTGCTCCCGGTTCCGTGCCCGCTGCCCGCACGGCCATCGCCAAGGGTTCCATCGAATTCAAGCGCAGCAACCGCGCGCTGTTCTTCGGCGGCTTTTCCACCTTCAGCTTGCTGTATTGCATACAGCCCCTGTTCCCGCTGCTGTCGCACCAGTTTCATCTGACGCCCGCGCAAAGCAGCTGGTCCTTGTCCGTGTCGAGCGGCTTGCTGGCCATCTCCTTGGTGCTGCTCAGTGCCGTGTCGGACCGGGTGGGGCGCAAGCCGCTGATGGTGGCGTCGATGTTTTCCGCCGCGATATTGACGATCTTGTCCGCCTTCGCGCAGGATTATGCGCAATTGCTGGCGATTCGCGCCGCGCTGGGCATCGCCCTGGGCGGCATGCCGGCCGTGGCCATGGCTTACCTGGGCGAGGAAATCGAGGGGCCGTCGCTGGGGCTGTCGATGGGCTTGTATATTGCCGGCAGCGCGTTTGGCGGCATGTCGGGACGGCTGGTGGCGTCCATGCTCAGCGATTTCCTGTCGTGGCGCTGGGCCCTGGGCGTGCTGGGCGTGGCCGGCGTGCTGGCGGCGGCGGAATTCTGGCGCAGCCTGCCCGCGTCGAAAAACTTCGTGCCCAGTACCAAGGGTTGGAATGCCTTGCCGCATGCGATCAAGCAGCACTTTTCCGACCGGGGCTTGCCGTGGCTGTTCTGCCTGGCGTTCGTGCTGATGGGCTGTTTCGTCAGCCTGTATAACTACATCGGCTACCGTTTGCTGGCCGCGCCGTTCGGCTTGCGCCAGAGTACGGTCGGCTTGCTGGCCTTTCTGTATCTGATCGGCATTTTCAGCTCCGTCTGGGCGGGCCGCCTGGTGGACCGGCTGGGACGCCGGGGCGTGCTGTGGATCATGCTGTCGGTGATGCTCAGTGGCATTGTATTGACCCTGTTCGACTCGCTGCCGCTGATCGTCATCGGCATGGCGCTGGCCACCTTCGGCTTCTTTGCCTCGCATTCGATCGCCAGCAGCTGGGTCAGCCGCCGTGCCCGCGCGCCGCAGGCGCTGGCCTCGGCCTTTTATCTGCTGTTCTATTATTTGGGATCAAGCCTGATCGGCTCCGCCTCAGGCATGATGTGGGGTTTCGACGGCTGGACGGGCGTCATCATCATGCTGGGCCTGTGCCTGGGCTGCGGCGTGCTGATCGCCTTGCGCCTGCGCCATCTGCAGCCGCTGGGCGCGCGCGAAGCGGTGGGCTGAGCCCGGCTATTTGGGGCAGTTGCCGATCATCGTTTCTCCCTGCTTGCCCGCGCGCGTGGTCACGCACAAGGTGCCCAGCGCGCTGGTGATTTTATACGTGCGGCTGCCCCTGGCCTCATTCGCGCCCACTTCCTCGATTTTTGACGCCTCATACCATTTCGGCGGCACGGCTGCGTAGGCTTCGGCAAAGCCTTGCTGCATGCGCTTGAAGCCCGTGTCCTCCAGTTTTTGTTCTCCCCGCTGCGGGAATTCCTTGCGCAAATCCTTGTCGATCTTGCCCACGTCGCGCTTGGCTTGCGCCAGGATGTCGGCCGCGCTGGGCGCTGGCGGCGCCGTGATCGCTTCCGGCGTTGCTGGCGCCGGCGCCGGCTCGGCGGCAGGTGGCGGCAAGGGGCGGCTGACGGACGCCGGCATGGTTCGGCGCGGCACGTTTTCAGCGGCCGGTTTTGCGCTGCGCAAGGCTATCGGCTTGGGCGGCGCGGGGGCCGTGTAGCGCAGCCAGGCAATGGCCGGACCCTGCGGCAGGTGCTCGTCAGCGGCAAGTCGGGGGCGCGACTGCAGCACGACGTAGGCCAGCCCCGCGTGCAGCAGGACGATCAGCAGCAGGCCGGGAGCGCGGCGGGGCAGGGGTGGCAGCGAGGTCATGGAGGGCAGGGTGGTTCAGGTACGCCAATGTATCTGAAGGATTTGATAATTATCTAGAATGTCACAAGCGCTTACAAAAAAGTGCCACACGGAAATTTCAACGCCGCGGCCGCTGGCGGGGAACCCTGCGCCAGCCTGGCGATCCAACTCCCAATACCATGGGAGGACACATCATGATGCAGGCAAAGGAAGTGGCACGGCGCTTTGGCGCCATCGAACACGCAATCGGCCAGGCGGCCCAGTTGTGCGGCAAGCAGCAGGGCATGCCGATGGACTTGAAGGATTGCATCAACCAGCTGGACCAGCAAAAGAGCGCCGTGCGGCAAGCCATCGACACGCACGACGATGCGCGCATCCGGCAAGCCGTCGACCAGATGGAATCGCTGGGCGACCGCGCCAAGCGGGCGTGCGGCACGGCGTCCAGCGTAACGCCGGAAATGAAGAGCGCCGTGCTCAAGGTGCACGATGAACTGTCCGACTTAAAACACCAGTTGCATTAGCTACATCTGCCGGAACAGATGGGCATATAAAGGGCTGACGCGCAGCTGTGCCGGATGCTGGCGCAGGGTCAGCGACAGCTTGCCCGCCTCGTCGCGCACGGCCGTGGCGATGGCGCTGGCGTTGACGATGGTGCCCCGGTGGATTTGCCAGAACTGTTGCGGGTCCAGCTGGGGCAGCAATTCCTTCAGGCTCGTGCGTATCAGCGCTTCGCTATCCTGGCACACGACGTTGATGTATTTGTCCAGCGCCTCGAAATACACGACGTCGGCCAGCGCGATCATGCGCACGCTGTTGCCGACGGCCGCCCGTATCATCTGCAGGCGCGGGGCGGGTGGCAGCATGGCTTGCAACTGGGCCAGCAGGCGGGCCAGGTTGCCGTCGCTGGCGGACGCTGTTCCGTTCGCCGTCACCGGCGCCGCCGTGGCCGCCGCCGCTGGCGTTGCTGTCCCGCTGGCGCCAGCGCTGTCGCGCAGGCGCTGCTGCAGGCGTTCCACCGTCTTGCCCAGGCGCGCATCGTTGACGGGTTTTAAGACGTAATCGGCAGCCGCATGCTCGAAGGCGGCCAGTGCATACTCATCGTAGGCGGTGACGAACACGATATGGGGGAACGGCACGCCGTCGGGCCACTGTTCCGCCAGCTCCTCGGCCGCTTCCAGGCCCGTCTTGCCCGGCATTTTGATGTCGAGAAAGAGGATGTCGGGCTGCAGCGCCAGGCCTTGCTGCAGGGCTTCCACGCCGTTGGCGCAGGTGGCGACGATGTCGAGTTCCGGCCAGAGCCGGCGCAAGGCGTGCGCGAGGGCGGCGGCGAGTATCGGTTCGTCTTCGGCGATCAGGGCGCGCGGGGTGGGGTTGCTCATGGCATGGGACTCGCGGTGGTGGGGTGAATGGGAAATTGCAGGCGGGCGACGACGCCTGCCGGCGTGTTGGCGGCCAGCGCCAGGCTGGCGGCATCGCCATGCATGCCGCGCAGGCGTTCGCGGATGTTCGCCACGCCCAGGTGCGTGCCCTTGCTCTGGCCCGGATGGTCGAGGCCCAGGCCATCGTCGGCAACCGTCAGGATCAGCATGCCGCCGTCGGTGGACGCCCGCACGTGGATGTGGCCGCCTTCGATCTTCGGTTCCAGGCCGTGCTGGATGGCGTTTTCCACCAGCGGCTGCAGCAGCATGGGCGGCACCTTGATCTGGCGCAAGGCCTCGGGCAAGTCCAGCGCGTAGCCCAGGCGCGCACCCATGCGTATCGACATCAGGCCCAGATAGGCTTGCATCAGGGAAAACTCCTGCTCCAGGGTGGTGGACTCGGCGCGCGAGGAAGACAGGGTGGCGCGCAGATACTGGATCAATTGATCGAGCAGCAGTTGGGCGCGGTCCGGATCAAAGCTGATCAGGCCCTGCAGGTTGGCGAGGGTATTGAACAGCATGTGCGGTTCGATCTGCGCCTGCAGCAGCTGCAACTGCGCCTGCATGGCCTGGCGCGCCACGGATTCGGCGCGGGCTTTTTCCTGGGCCGCCTCCATTTGCAGGCGGGCGATTTTTTCGCGGCTGCCAAAGAACAGGATGGCCGCTCCCGCTACCGCCAAGGTGAACACCGTCATGCCGACATTGCGTGACGACATGGAGACGGGCGCGGGAACGTCGATATTGGCCAGCCAGCCGAACAGCATGGTGCCGCCTACCTGTGCCACGGTGGCGCTGACGATGATGAGGGCAGTGAAGGGCAGCCTTGGGGGGCGGCGTCCCTCGCCCCACCAGGCCAGGCGGATGCCGTCGATGAGCAGGAAGGCGATGCCGCCTATGCACATGGATGCAAGCAGGTTGAGCCAGAAGCTTTGTCCGCCGCTCAGCACGAAGGTGATGAAGAGGGCGCACAGGACATTGAGCAGCAGCGCATAACGGGCATCGCCCAGCAGGCGCCGGTAGGGAAAGCCCGTCTTGCGGGGGGCGGTGTCGGTAGTGTGCATGCGGGACCGCTTTCGGGTGGGCGTTCGGGTTGGCAATGCGGCAATTATGGGCGGCTCTGCATGCGGGCGCAACGCCGTTGCGACGAAAGCGGGCGGAGACGGCGCCAATCGCCTGATCGCGTCCTTTACATGGTGGCGCTTGCACGCGATGATGGCAAGACGTCCTCATTGAAAACCTCATCATGATAAAGGAACACCATGTGGCCCTATCCACGCACCCTGGCGCACCGCGGCGGCGGCACCCTGGCGCCTGAAAACACCCTGGCCGCCCTGCGCTGCGGCCTCGCCTATGGCTACCGTGCCGTGGAATTCGACGTCATGCTGGCGTCCGACGGCGTGCCCGTCGTCGTGCACGACCCCGAACTGGGCCGCACCGTGGCCGGCAGCGGGCATATCAGCGATTACACAGCCGCGCAGCTGGGCGCCATGGAGGCGGGCGCCTGGTTCGGCCCGCAATTCGCGGGCGAGGGCGTGCCCGCGTTCGAGGCCGTGGTGGCGTACTGCAAGGCGCAGCGCATCTGGATGAACATCGAAATCAAGCCGGCACCCGGCTTCGACGTAGCCACGGGCGAGGCGGTGGCGCGGGCCACGCGCGATTATTTCGCAAAAGAAATTGCTGCTGGAGAATTATTGCCCTTGCTCTCGTCGTTCAGCGTCGACGCGCTGCAAGCGGCGCGCCAGGCGGCGCCGGAACTGGCGCGCGGCTGGCTGGTCGAACAGATACCGGATGACTGGGCGAACACGGCGAAGCAGCTGGAGGTGGTGGCGCTCCATTGCGATCACCAGCAACTGACGCGTGCGCTGGCGCTGGAAGTCAAGAAGGAGGGATTGGGACTGTTCTGCTACACCGTCAACACGCCCGAGCGGGCCAGCGAACTGCTGGCCTGGGGCGTGGATGGGTTTTGTACGGACCGGATAGATTTGATCAAGGCTGGCTAAACTGAACCCTGAAAAAAGCCGGGGTCGTACCCTGCAGGGTACGACCCCAGTCTTTGCCGTTGGGTTCAGCGTTTAGAAAGTCACGCGCATGCCGACGGTGACATTGCGCCCCATCAAAGGCGCCGCGTTCTTGATGAACGAGGTGTGGCTGTACGCCAGTTCATTCGTCAGGTTGTTCGCCTTGATGTAGAACTGGGCCGGCGTCGTGCCGATGCGCGTGTCGTAGTTGGCGGACAGGTTCAGCATGTTGTAGCCCGGGGTTGCCGTCTCAAACGCGGCCACCTTGTCTTGCTTGCCCACGCGGTAGAACTCGGCCACGCCGCTCCACGCCTGCCAGTTGGCGTCGACCTTCACGCCAAAACGCTGGGCCGGGATGCGCGGCAGGTTGCTATTGTTAGCTGCGCCACCGTCGGCCAGCTTGGCCCGCACATAGTCGCCGAACACGCTGGCGCCGAACATGGGGTTCAATTGCTGGCGCACTTGCCCTTCCACGCCCGTAAACGTGGCGTCGCGCTGGGCGTACTGGATCAGCTGGAAGCCTTCGTGGTTGTCCAGTGTGGAGCCGAAGATGTAGTTGTCGACCTTGTTGCGGTAGGCACTGGCCGAGAAGGTCGTGGCGCCCGCATATTTGCGCAAGGTCAAGTCGATATTGTTCGACGTTTCCTTGCCCAGGTTTTGATTGCCCAGTTCATATGTGGCCGTGGCCATGTGCACGCCGTGCGCATACAGTTCCTCGGCGCTGGGCAGGCGGTGGGTGCGGGAAATGGTCGAACCGAGCGAGTACTGGGGAGCGAATTTCCACACGGCGCCCAGCGAGACCGACGTACCCTTGGCGCTGCGGTCTTGCAAGGTGGCGCTGTCGACCGCGATGTCTTGCCATTCGTGGCGCAAGCCCGCTTCGAAGCGCCATTGGTCGAGCTTGTATTCTTCCACCAGGAAGGCCGCGTGCTTCTTCGTGACCGTCGGCGCCACGTAGGCTTCCTCGCCCAGGGCGGAGAAATCGCGCTTCGACGTTTGCAGGCCGACCACGCCGCGCCAGCCGAAGACGGGATGGTGTTCCATCTCCAGGCGCGCATCGTGACCCTTGTTCTTGAACGTGGTGGCGATTTCCGTGCCTTCGATTTCATCGTGCTTGTAATCAGTGAATGAAGCGCGCAGGCGCAGCTTGGTGAAGCCGGGCACGGGATCGCGCAATTCGCCGCGCACGTCCCAGCGTTCGCTCTTCAGTTTCACGTACGGCACGCTTTCGTGTTCATGCTCGTGCTCATGTTCTTCTTCGTCGCCATGGCCGTGGCCCTCGTGGCCGCCGCAATGCAGATGCGTGCCGTGCGGGTGGCAGCTCTCGAATTCGTGGTTGTGGCCAGGCAAGCCGTATTCCGCATGCTGGCTGGTGAAAGCCAGGCCCAGGAAGCCGCGCTGACCCACCCACGACACGCCCACGCTGCCCGTGTCCGTCTTGTTGTAGCTGCCTGCCACCCTGGAGCCGCCTTCCCAGCCGCTGCCGACCTTGTATTCCTTCGCATCGCGCTTGACGCCTTCCGCGTGGAAGGCGATGTTGCCGGAGCCGCCAGTCACTTCAAAGGCGCCCGCCTTTTCGCGCGCAGCCGAATTGGCGCGTACTTCCGCGCTGCCTTCGAAGCCCTTGGCCGGCACGCGCGTGGGGATTTTCTTGTCGATCACGTTGACCACGCCGCCGACGGCGCCGCCGCCGTAGGCCAGCGCGGACGGGCCGCGCAAGACTTCAATCTGTTCCGACAGCATCGGTTCGGCCGCGACGGCATGGTCTGGGCTGATGGTCGAGGCGTCCTGCACTTCGGCGCCATCGGACAGCACTTTCACGCGCGGACCATCCATGCCGCGGATGATGGGACGGCTGGCGCCGGCGCCGAAATGGCTGGACGTGATGCCGGGCTGGCCGGCCAGGGTTTCGCCCAGGGTCGCTGACCTTGCCAGCACCAGTGCCTCGCCTTCCAGCACGGTCACGGGCGTGCTCATGTCGTCGCTGCCCAGGGCCAGCGCGCTGGCCGAGACGGTGACGGCGGGCAAGGTGGCTGCCTGTTGCGCCAGGGCGCTGGCGGGAGCGGCAAAGGCCAGCATGATGGCCAGCGCGAGGGGAGTCGGTTGGTGAGGACGGATGGACATGGGCAAGGGTTCCTTATCGGCTATCGTTATTGGCAGGGTTTGGGCAGCGCGCGCAAGGTAATGGCCTGCCCCAAGTTGATAATGATAACCCATTATCATTACTGTGTGACAGTTTTTCCGGGCGGTGGATGCAGGCGGATGGTGTATTCTGTCGGCTATGGAACGCACAACACGTCAAAAAACCGCTATTCAAGCCGCCATCGAGTCGGCCCAGCGCCCCTTGTCGGCGCAGGAAATCCTCGAACAGGCCAGCTTGCAGGTGACGCAGCTGGGCATCGCCACCGTTTACCGCAACTTGAAGTCCCTGGTGCTGGAAGAAAAGGTGCACGTGGTGACCTTGCCGGGCGAAAACCCGCGCTATGAGTCGAACACGGCCGCCAATCACCACCACCACCATTTCCAGTGCACCACGTGCCAGCGCGTATTCGACGTGCATGATTGCCCGGGCGACTTGAAGCGCATGGCGCCGCAAGGCTTTGTCGTCGAGCGCCACGAGCTGACCCTGTACGGCCGCTGCGCCGACTGCAATGCCGCTGCCGGCGCCGCAGTGCCCGCCGCCGTGACCACACCGCACGCCTGCGCCAGCGGCCACGACCCGGCCTGAGCCGGCAGGCTGTCGATGTTGGCACGGGCGCAACAATGCCCTGGCCAGCCGCCAATGCCGCACCCCATATCACGTATAATCTTCCCTTTAAAGCTGCCGCCACTTTTTGCCAAAAAAACATGAAATCATCTGAAATCCGCGACAAGTTCCTCAAATTTTTCGAATCCAAGGGCCATTCCATCGTCCGTTCCAGCTCCCTGGTGCCAGGCAACGATCCGACCTTGCTGTTGACGAACAGCGGCATGGTGCAATTCAAGGACGTGTTTACGGGCATGGACAGCCGTCCGTACACGCGCGCCACCTCGGTGCAGCGCTGCGTGCGCGCCGGCGGCAAGCACAACGACCTGGAAAACGTCGGCTACACGGCGCGCCACCATACCTTCTTTGAAATGCTGGGCAACTTCAGCTTCGGCGACTATTTCAAGCGCGACGCGATTCACTTTGCGTGGGAACTGCTGACCAAGGTGTACGGCTTGCCGGCCGACAAGCTGACCGTCACCGTGTACATTGAAGATGACGAAGCGTACGACATCTGGGCGAAAGAAATCGGCGTGCCCGTCGAGCGCATCATCCGCATCGGCGACAACAAGGGTTCGCGCTACGCCTCCGACAATTTCTGGCAGATGGCGGATACGGGCCCATGCGGTCCGTGCACGGAAATCTTCTACGACCACGGCGCCGACATTCCTGGCGGCCCGCCGGGCTCGCCTGACGAAGACGGCGACCGTTTCATTGAAATCTGGAACCTCGTGTTCATGCAGTTCAACCGCGACGAAGCGGGTGTCATGCACAAGCTGCCGAAGCCATGCGTCGACACGGGCATGGGCATGGAGCGCCTGGCCGCCGTGCTGCAGCACGTGCATTCGAACTATGAAATCGACCTGTTCCAGCATTTGATCCGCGCCGCCGCGCGCGAAACGGGCGCCACGGACCTGGAAAACAAGTCGCTGCGCGTGATCGCCGACCACATCCGCTCCGCCGCCTTCATGATTGTCGACGGCATCATTCCGGGCAGCGAAGGCCGCGCCTACGTGTTGCGCCGCATCATCCGCCGCGCCCTGCGCCATGGCCACAAGCTGGGCCAGACGAAACCGTTCTTCTACAAGCTGGTAGCCGATCTGGCCATCGAGATGGGCGGCGCCTATCCGGAGCTGGAAGAAGCGAAGGAAAACGTCGCCAACATGCTGAAAGCCGAGGAAGAGCGTTTCGGCGAAACCCTGGAAACGGGCATGAAAGTGCTGGAAGCGCAGCTGGCCAAGGATGCCACGGGCATCGACGGCGCCACCGCTTTTACTTTGTACGAAACCTACGGCTTCCCGCCGGACCTGACGGCCGACATCTGCCGCGAACGCGACATCAGTTTCGACCAGGTGGGCTACGATGCGGCCCTGAAAGAAAGCCAGGAACTGTCGCGCAAGGGCGGCAAGACGCACAAGGACAGCAAGGTCGAGTACACGGGCGAGAAAAACAAATTCGTCGGCTACGACCAGTTGACGTTCAGCAGCAAGGTTGTCGCGCTGTACGCGGCCGGCACGCCCGTGCAGGAACTGAAAGCCGGTGAGGCGGGCATCGTCGTGCTCGACACCACGCCGTTCTACGCGGAATCGGGCGGCCAGGTGGGCGACCAGGGCGTGATCGCCTCGGGCGCCGGCAGCTTTGCCGTCAGTGACACCCTGAAAATCCAGGCCGACGTGTTCGGCCACCACGGCGTGCTGGAATCGGGCGTATTGAAAGTGGGCGACGCCGTCTCGGCCGAAGTCGACACGGCCAAGCGCGCGCGCACCATCCGCAACCACTCGGCCACGCACCTGATGCACAAGGCCTTGCGCGAAGTGCTGGGCAGCCACGTGGCGCAAAAGGGTTCGCTGGTCGACCCGGACAAGACCCGCTTCGACTTCAGCCACAATGCGCCGATGACGGCGGAGCAGATCGCTGCCGTGGAAACGATTGTCAACAAGGAAATCCTGGAAAACCGCGCCACGCAAGCCCATCTGATGTCGTTTGACGATGCCGTCAAGCATGGCGCGATGGCCCTGTTCGGCGAGAAATACGGCGACGAAGTGCGCGTGCTCGACATCGGCAGCTCGAAAGAGCTGTGCGGCGGCGTCCACGTGCAGCGCACGGGCGACATCGGCCTGTTCAAGATCATCGGCGAAAGCGGCGTGGCCGCCGGCATCCGCCGCGTGGAAGCGGTGACGGGCGAGGGCGCGCTGGCGCTGGTGCAAACCATCAACCGCCGCCTGGTCGAAGCGGCCAACGCCCTGAAGGCGCAGCCGGAAGAACTGACGGCCCGCATCGGCCAGGTGCAAGACCACGTGAAGGCGCTGGAGAAGGAACTGGCCGCGCTGAAATCGAAACTGGCATCGGGCCAGGGCGATGAGCTGGTCACGCAAGCCGTCGATGTCAATGGCATCAAGGTGCTGGCCGCCGTGCTCGATGGCGCCGACGTGGCCCGTCTGCGCGAAACCATGGACAAGCTGAAGGACAAGCTGAAAACGGCCGCCATCGTGCTGGCCAGCGTGGCCGACGGCAAGGTCAGCCTGATCGCCGGCGTCACGGCCGACGCGACTGGCAAGGTCAAGGCGGGCGAGCTGGTGAACTTCGTTGCACAGCAAGTGGGCGGAAAAGGCGGCGGACGCCCCGATATGGCGCAGGCGGGCGGCACCGATCCGAGCGGCCTGGCGAACGCCCTGGCCGGCGTGCCGGCCTGGGTCGGCGAACGCGCCAAATAAGGCGTAAGCTAGAGGGCATGCGGGGTTTTCATCCCACAGCCCCGTGAAAACGGCCCGCAGACATTGTTTGCGGGCCGTTTTGCCGTGTGGAATCTCGTTGTGACACCACAACAGCCGATGAACTATTTTGGTGCAGCGCGTCAATGCCCCTGATTTAGAGTAGTATGTCGAAAATCAGTACAACAAAACAATGGTGGGATATTGATGATGAGCGACACACTACTTGATACCGAGATTATGGAATTTCACAAAGAACTCGACGCGCGGGGCTTGAATTGCCCGTTGCCGATTCTGAAGGCGAAAAAGGCTTTGTCGGAGCTGCAGAGCGGGGAAGTGCTGCGCATCATGGCAACCGATCCCGGTTCCGTGCGCGACTTCCAGGCTTTCGCCAAGCAAACGGGCAATGCCCTGCTGTCGCACGTGCAGACGGGCACCGAATTCGTCTTCCTGATGCAACGCAAATAATTCTGCCAGCCGGGGCCGCCGTGGCGCGGCCTGGTCGATACCCAGCCGTGCCATTTTTGCGCCTTTTTGCTGCCCTGCAGCGTAGCGGCCGACTCCCCTGAAATCCTCGAAGCTGGACAGTTTAGATGGATTGCTCTAACAAAAAATCGCACGATCGTGCTTAAATTCGGTTCAGGATTCAAATTTCTCTTATAATCGAACGCACAATCAGCACTTGATCCGTCATTTTTATAATTTCCCAAAGGCATAGCTATGAAAGTCTTGGTACCCGTCAAACGCGTGGTCGACTATAACGTCAAAGTCCGCGTCAAGAGTGACGGCACTGGCGTCGATACCGCCAACGTCAAAATGTCGATGAACCCTTTCGATGAGATCGCGCTGGAAGAAGCGATGCGCCTGAAAGAAGCCGGCAAGGTCACGGAAGTGGTCGCCATCTCCTGCGGCGTGACGCAGTGCCAGGAAACCCTGCGCACGGCCATGGCCATCGGCGCCGACCGCGGCATCCTGGTGGAAACGACGACCGAACTGGAACCGCTGGCCGTCGCCAAGCTGGTGAAATCCCTGGCCGAGAAAGAACAGCCGCAACTGATCATCCTGGGCAAACAGGCGATCGATGACGACAGCAACCAGACGGGCCAGATGCTCGCTGCCCTGCTGGGTTGGCCGCAAGCCACGTTCGCCTCGAAAGTCGTGCTGGAAGACGGTAAAGTCACCGTCACGCGCGAAGTCGACGGCGGCCTGGAAACCCTGGCATTGACCTTGCCAGCGATCATCACCACCGACCTGCGCCTGAACGAGCCACGCTATGTGACCTTGCCGAACATCATGAAGGCCAAGAAAAAGCCGCTCGAGACCGTCAAGCCGGAAGACCTGGGCGTCGACGTTGCGCCACGCCTGAAGACCCTGAAAGTCGTCGAGCCAGCCAAGCGCTCGGCCGGCATCAAGGTCCCGGACGTCGCTACCCTGGTCGCCAAGCTGCGTACCGAAGCCAAAGTCATCTAAGCGGCTTTGCCGTCACTCCAGAACAATTACAGGACATATCATGGTCGCATTAGTTATTGCTGAACACGACAACGCTACCTTAAAGGGCAGCACCCACCACACCGTGACCGCGGCTGCCCAGTGCGGCGGCGACGTGCACGTACTGGTCGCAGGCTCGAACGCATCGGCTGCCGCCGCTGCCGCCGCGCAAATCGCCGGCGTGACGAAAGTCATCGTGGCCGACGCGCCGTACTTTGCCGACGGCCTGGCCGAAAACGTGGCCGAGCAAGTGCTGGCCATCGCCGGCAACTACAGCCACATCCTGGCGCCAGCCACCGCCTACGGCAAGAACATCCTGCCGCGCGTGGCCGCCAAGCTTGACGTAGCGCAAATCTCGGAAATCACCAAGGTCGATTCCCCAGACACCTTCGAGCGCCCGATCTACGCCGGTAACGCCATTGCCACCGTGCAATCTGGCGACAAGGTCAAGGTCATCACCGTGCGCACCACCGGTTTCGACGCCGCTGCCGCCACCGGCGGTTCGGCTGCCACGGAAACCGTCACCGCCGTTGGCGACAATGGCAAGTCCACTTTCGTGGGCCGCGAACTGGCCAAGTCCGACCGTCCTGAACTGACCGCCGCGAAAATCATCGTGTCGGGCGGCCGTGGCATGGGGTCGGCCGAGAACTTCCACATCCTGGAGCCGCTGGCCGACAAGCTGGGCGCCGCCATGGGTGCTTCGCGCGCCGCCGTCGACGCCGGCTTCGTGCCGAACGACTGGCAAGTGGGCCAGACGGGCAAGATCGTCGCCCCATCGCTGTACATCGCCGTCGGCATCTCGGGCGCGATCCAGCATCTGGCCGGCATGAAAGACTCGAAGACCATCGTCGCCATCAACAAGGATCCGGAAGCGCCGATCTTTGCCGTGGCCGACTACGGCATCGTGGGCGATCTGTTCGAGATCGTGCCGCAACTGGTCAAAGAACTGGGCTAAGTCTTACCCATTCAGGTTTTGTTATTGACAAAGCCACGCCGGCCCGCCCCACACGGCGAGCCGCGCGTGGCTTTTTTCTTGGAGAAATAGATGAGCTATCAAGCCCCGCTGAAAGACATGTTGTTCGTGATGAACGAACTGGCCGGCCTGGCCGAAATCCATACCTTGCCCGGCTGTGAAGACGCCACGCCCGACACGGCCGAAGCCGTGCTGGAAGAGAACGCCAAGTTCTGCGGCGGCGTGGTGGCCCCCTTGAACGGCCCCAGCGACAAGGAACCGAGCTTCTGGCACGACGGGCAAGTCACCACGTCGAAAGGCTTCAAGGAAGCGTTCAAGGCGTATGGCGAAGCGGGCTGGCAGGGCGTGCAGCATCCGACCGAGTTCGGCGGCCAGGGCTTGCCCAAGCTGCTGGCCACGCCGTGCATCGAAATGCTCAACTCGGCCAGCATCTCCTTCGCCCTGGTCGCCCTGCTGTCGGATGGCGCCATCGAAGCGCTGCTGACGGCCGGCAGCGACGAGCAAAAAGCGGTGTATCTGGAAAACCTGGTCTCCGGCAAGTGGACGGGCACCATGAACCTGACGGAGCCGCAAGCGGGCTCCGACCTGGCCGCCGTGCGCACGCGCGCCGTGCCGCAGGACGATGGCACCTATAAAGTGTTCGGCACGAAGATTTTCATCACGTACGGCGAGCACGACATGGCGGAAAACATCGTCCACCTGGTGCTGGCCCGCACGCCGGATGCGCCCGCTGGCGTAAAAGGCATTTCGCTGTTCATCGTGCCGAAATTCCTCGTCAATGCGGATGGCAGCCTCGGCGCGCGCAACGACGCGCACTGCGTTTCCATCGAACATAAACTGGGCATCAAGGCCAGCCCGACGGCCGTATTGCAGTTCGGCGACCACGGCGGCGCCATCGGCACCCTGGTGGGCGAGGAAAACCGCGGCCTCGAATACATGTTCATCATGATGAACGCGGCCCGCTTCGGCGTGGGCTTGCAAGGCATCGGCCTGGCCGAGCGCGCCTACCAGCAGGCCGTGGCCTTCGCCAAAGACCGCGTGCAGTCGCGCGACCTGGCCGGTTCCGCCGGCCCCGTCTCCATCATCCACCACCCGGACGTGCGCCGCATGCTGATGTCGATGCGCTCGCAGACGGAGGCGGCGCGCGCGCTGGCCTACGTGGGCGCGGCCATCAGCGACGTGGCGCACCACCATCCGGACGCCGAGGTGCGCGCGGAAAGCCTGGCGACGTATGAATACCTGGTGCCCGTGATCAAGGGTTGGGCCACGGAAATGTCGCAGGACGTCACGCGAGATGGCGTGCAGGTGCATGGCGGCATGGGTTTCATTGAGGAAACAGGCGCGGCCCAGCATTACCGTGACGCCAAGATTCTGACGATTTACGAAGGCACGACGGCCATCCAGGCGAACGACCTCGTGGGCCGCAAGACGGTGCGCGACGGCGGCGCTGTGGCGAAAGCCATCATTGCCCAGGTGCGCGCCACGGAAGCCCAGCTGGGCGAGCTGACCGGCGCCGACTTCCAGGCCATGCAGCGCCATCTGGCCGAAGGCAGCGCCGCGCTGGAAGCCGTGGTCGAGTATGTGGTGGCGAACATGAAGACGGACATCAAGGCCGTCTTCGCGGGCAGCGTGCCGTACCTGAAACTGGCCGGCATCGTGCTGGGCGGCTGGCAAATGGCGCGCGCGGCCGTGGCGGCGCAGCAAAAGCTGGGAGAGGGCAGCGGCGACGCGGCGTTCTACAAGGCAAAGATCGCCACGGCCCGCTTCTTTGCCGACCACATCCTGTCGCAAGCACCCGGCTTGCGCGCCACCATCATCGACGGCAGCGCCGGCGTGATGGCGCTGTCGGAAGAGCAGTTTTAAGCTTAACCAACCCAACTGCAAATGCCGGGGTCGGACCCTCAGGGTCCCCACCCCAGTCCTTGCTTTTGGGTTCAGCTTACCTTCTGGCGATGCCGTTGCCGGAATTGCGCACCAAGTCGCCGGCCGCCAGGCCAGGATCCTGGTCAAACGCGAAGTCAGCCTTGGCGCCCGTTTCGTATTGCACGGTGACGGTCCAGGTCTTGGCGTTCTTCATGTGGCCTTCGACTTGCTTGCCGGCATACGCGCCGCCGGCGGCGCCGGCCAGGGTGGCCAGATCCTTGCCGCGTCCGCCGCCCACCTGGCGGCCCAGCAGGGCGCCGGCCACGCCGCCGCCGATCATGCCCAGGGCGCCGCCTTCACCGGCTTTTTCAGTGACGTTGACTGCCAGCACCTTGCCGCACTCGGCGCAGATCTGGTGCTGCGGCTGCTTGGAAGGCTGGCTGGCGTAGGAATTGCCCGCTTTTTGCGCGGCCTTGGCGTTGATGATGGCCTGGTCGTATTCGCCCTTGGCGTCGCGCAGGCATTGCATGCGGGCTTTCGAGCTGGTTTCTTCGGCACACAATTTCTTGTCGTCCGCATAGCGCGTGTTCGCTTGCTTTGTATCGTAGGCGTATTGCGCCTTCGGCGACAGGTTTTGCGCAAAGGCGGAAGTGCTGAACAGGGCCGTAACGGCGACTGCGAGGATGAGTGGGCGACGAATCATGATCTTCTCCTAGGGTGTTGAATGAGCCAGTAATGTCGGCATTGTGAATGCAGTATAGAGGAAAATCATGATTGCTTACCAACACTTACATGTGCGCGCGGGGCGTGGCAAATGATGCCATTTCCATACGGAAATTAACCGTAGGCGCCGCCCGTGTACAGCAAGTCGAACAGGCGCGCCATGGTGGCGATCAGCACGCCCGCGCCTAGCATCAAGGTAGCGACCAGCACCACGGCCAGGGGCCAGCCCGTGTCCGACTGGCGGCTTGATGCGGCGTTGTAGCGGGCGTCCCACTTGTCGTCCGGCATCAAGCCCAGCACCAGCGCTTCCAGGAAGCCGCCCAGGGCGGACAGGGTCAGCGGCAGTATCTGGTAAAACCAGTCGGCCTCGGGAAATAGCTGGTGCAGCAGCGCGCTGGCGGGCAGGGCGGCCAGGTGCAGCCAGCCCCAGCGGTCTTTGGCGCCGTGCAGGTAGAAGCGGTGCGCGCCCAGGGCGCCCAGCAGGAAGGCCAGCAAGGTGGTGAAGGCCTTGTTCTTGTGCGACTGTTGCAAAATGGTAGCGGTGGTCATGGGACTCCAGAGTTGCTCATCGGTAAAGATTGCCAGTATCGGTCATTGTCTCGCACAACGATAGCACTTTCCTGTGGCGTTTATGGAATGATTTCGTCTGATTCCAAGCCATGGCCGGCACGATAGACGCACGCGCCTATTGCGTCTTCGGCGATGTCTGGTCATAATGTTTGATTAGCCCAAATTACACGCCCGTCATCATAACGCTTGCTGCCTGGCGGTAAAGCGCGCTATAATTTGCGGCTTTTTCCGCCTCAGCACACTTTTTGGAAATATTATGGTCGTTATTCGTTTAGCTCGTGGAGGCGCCAAGAAGCGCCCGTTCTTCAACATCGTCGCTACTGATTCGCGCAATCGCCGCGATGGTCGCTTCATTGAGCGTATCGGTTTTTACAACCCGATGGCGCAAGGTGGCGAAGTTCCACTGCGTATCACCGCAGACCGTCTGGCCTACTGGCAAGGCGTTGGCGCACAATTGTCGCCAACCGTTGCTCGCCTGGTAGCCAGCAACAACAAAGCAGCAGCTTAATTAGATCACTGGTTTGACGGTCAAGACTGCATCCGGGGTGAAAGTCCCCGATGACCTGGTACAGGTAGGCTATGTCTCCGGTGCTTATGGCATTGCTGGCGGGGTCAGGATCACTCCTTTCTCCGACGACGCGGATGCATTATTAAGCGTCAAAACCTGGTGGTTTGATAAACCGACCTTGCATGATGTTCAAGTCAGGCAAGCGAAGTTACACGGCGGCGACGTCGTGGCCCAGCTGGTGGGTGTGGTCGGGCGGGATGCCGCAGAAGCGCTGAAAGGCGTCTCTGTGCAAATTCCGCGTAGCCATTTCCCGACGCTGACGGCCGATGAATTTTATTGGTCCGATCTGATTGGACTGACAGTCGAGAATTTGCAAGGCGAGCGCCTCGGCACCGTGCACGACATGATGAGCAATGGTCCGCAGTCGATCTTGCGCGTCACGCCCGTCGCCACTGCCGATGAGACCGTTGAAAAGGCGCCTGAGCGCCTGATCCCGTTTGTTGGCCAGTTTGTCATTAACGTTGACAAGGCTGCCGGCAAGATCACGGTCGACTGGGGCCTCGATTATTAAACCGCCTGCGCATAATTTTGCGCCGAGCAATGTTTTCAGGATGGCGAGCGATGCAATTTGATGTCGTGACCCTGTTCCCGGAAATGTTTGCCGCGCTGACGCAGTCGGGTGTGACCCGGCGCGCCTTCGAGCAGGGGAAATGTGGCTTGTCGCTGTGGAATCCCCGTGATTTCACGACCGACAATCACCGCACCGTGGATGACCGCCCGTATGGCGGCGGCCCCGGCATGGTGATGATGGCGCGTCCCCTCGAAGCGACAATTAATGCCGCAAAGCAACGCCAGACCGATCTCGGCCTGGCGGCGCCCCGCGTGGTGTTCATGTCGCCGCAAGGCCGTCCGCTGACGCACGAGCGCGTCACGCAGCTGAAAGCCGAACCTGGTTTGGTGATCCTGTGCGGCCGCTATGAAGCCGTGGACCAGCGTTTGCTGGACCGTTGCGTCGACGAAGAGATCAGCATGGGCGATTTTGTCCTGTCGGGCGGTGAATTGCCCGCCATGGCGCTGATGGACGCGGTAATCCGTTTGTTGCCCGGTGTCTTGAACACGGAGGCATCGGCCATCGAGGACAGCTTCGTCAATGGTTTGCTCGATTCGCCGCACTACACGCGGCCGGAAACATATGAAGGCATGGCCGTGCCGCCCGTCTTAATGGGTGGCAATCATGCCGAGATCGTCAAGTGGCGCCGCCAGCGCATGCTGGAAGCGACCGCGGCGAAGCGGCCTGACCTGCTGGTCAGTGCACGCGCCGCCGGCTTGCTCAGCAAGACGGACGAAAAATTCCTGGCCAGCCTGTAAGCCGTCTCCGGACGGCCGGCAGGGTGGCTTTGTAGTGCCGGGCATGTTGCCCATATTGTGTTACCCATCCTCTACCGGGCGGATACTTGCTATCCACAGTGCGCCGGCATGATGGTTTTCGGAGTGTTAAAAATGGACTTGATTCAACAATTAGAGCAAGAAGAGATCGCCCGTCTGGGTAAATCGATTCCTGACTTCGCACCAGGCGATACCGTTATCGTCAGCGTCAACGTAGTCGAAGGCACGCGCAAGCGCGCCCAGGCTTACGAAGGCGTCGTTATCTCCCGTCGTAACCGTGGCCTGAACTCGAACTTCATCGTTCGCAAGATCTCGTCCGGCGAAGGCGTTGAGCGTACGTTCCAACTGTACTCGCCGCTGATCGCTTCGATCGAAGTGAAACGCCGTGGTGATGTTCGCCGCGCCAAGCTGTACTATCTGCGTGAGCGTTCGGGTAAATCGGCGCGTATCAAAGAAAAATTGCCAAATCGCCGCGTTGTGGCGAAAGCAAGCGCGTAATATCAGCGTCTGCGTTGGGAAAAGGGGTACCGTATTGGTGCCCCTTTTTTTATTCTGAATTGCTAATGGGACAAGCTGCCATGGCCGCCATCGCATTTGATCCAAAACAACTAGCCATCGATTCGATCGCCGGCGAGGCGGCGCTGGACGCCGTGCGCCTGACGCCGGACTGGCTGCGCCAGCGCCTTGCCGAACCGCCGGACTGGCAGCCCGAGATCACCCAGGATTTCCTGTCCGCCCGCGCCGTGCCCGTGCGCGCCGCCGTGCTCATTCCTCTCGTGCAACGTCCGCAGGGCTTGACCATCTTGCTGACCATGCGCACGGACCACCTGAGCAGCCATGCGGGCCAGGTCAGCTTCCCCGGCGGGCGCAGCGAACCGTTCGATGGCTCGGCCATCGCCACGGCCCTGCGCGAAACGGAAGAAGAGGTGGGCTTGTCGCGCCAGCATATCGAAGTGCTCGGTTGCCTGCCCGATTACCTGACGGGCACCGGCTACCAGGTCACGCCCGTGGTGGGCCTGGTGACGCCGCCGTTCGAGCTGCGCGCCGACCCGTCCGAAGTGGCGGAAATCTTCGAAGTGCCGCTGGTCTTCCTCATGGATGGCCTCAACCATCAACGCCTGTCGGTGGAATTGCCCGGCGGACGGCGCTCGTTCTACGCCATGCCGTACGAGCGCTTCTATATCTGGGGCGCCACGGCCGGCATGCTGCGCAATCTGTTTCACCTCTTGCGCGCGTAAAATGGCGCCGCGCACGTAATAAGTTTGATTCCAGCACGGCACTGCGCTATCGTAGCGGGCATTGCGGTATTGCTGAAAAAGACAAAAAGGACCATTGATGACATTTCTCTCCATACTTTGCGCATTGCTGATCGAGCAGCTCAAACCTTTGCGCGCGGATAATCCCATCTACGCCGAAATCAAGAGCCTGGCAATGCGCATGGAGACCTGGTTCAATGCCGGCCACGCCAACCATGGCCGCACGGGCTGGTTCCTCATGATCGGCGCGCTGATGGTGCCGACGGCAGGCGTGTACTGGCTCTTGCTGTATTACAAGCTGACTCCCCTGGCCTTCGTCTGGAATGTCCTCATCGTCTACCTGACCCTGGGCTTTCGCCATTACAGCCATTACTTCACGTCGATCCAGCTGGCCCTGAGCGCCGGCGACGAGGCGTCCGCGCGCACCTTGCTGGCCGAGTGGACCAAACTCGACACGGTGGGCATGGAAGCGAGCGAAATCGCCCGCATCGCCGTGGAAAAAGCCCTGATCACCACGCATCGCAATGTCTTTGGCGTATTTTTCTGGTTCCTGATGCCGCTGGGCCCTGCCTGCGCCGTGATGTACCGCGTGGCCGAATACCTGGCGCGCGCCTGGAACGAGCCCGAGCACATGCGCAATGAAGCGTTCGGCCAGTTCGCCGCGCGCGCCTTTTACTGGATCGACTGGATCCCCGTGCGCCTGACGGCCGTGGCGTTTGCCGTGGTCGGCAATTTCGAGGATGCCATCTATGCCTGGCGCAATTTCGCCCAGCGCTGGCAGGACGAGGCCATCGGCATCATCCTGACGGCCGGCGGCGGCGCCATGGGCGTGCGCCTGGGCACGCCAGCGGAAACGGCGGCCCGCGTGCTGGTGACCCCCGACATGGCCGTCGATGACAGCGACAGCGAAAGCGATATCCTGCCCGGCGAAGAACCGGGCGCGCGCGCCTTGCAGAGCACGGTCGGCCTGGTCTGGCGCGCCTTGCTGCTGTGGATGCTGCTGCTGCTGTTGATGTCGGGCGCCGTTTTCCTCGGCTGACGCGGGCGCACACGCGCCATCCATGCGCCTTGCGCGCGGAACAAGGTTAAAATAGGGGCTGGCGCGCAAGGCGTGCCGGCCCCTGTTTGCATCGTCAGGGCAGATCGAGGTAGAACCCAAGTCTTCTATAAGATATAATACTGGCTTACCGCAGCAAACGTAGTTGAATTACCAGCCCGGCTTACCCGCCGGGGCCATTCACGCAATCCAGTCCCGACAAGCCACATGGCCGAGTTATCTCAAAAAACAGGGGAACTCTCAGACGAGTTCTTCATCCTTGGTCTCACCAGCAATGGCAAGCAATTCCGACCCAGCGATTGGGCCGAGCGCCTTTGCGGAGTGATGTCCTGTTTCAATCCCGAAGGCGGCGGGCGCAACGCGCACCTCCAGTATTCGCCCTACGTGCGCCCGACCGTCGTCAACGGCGTCAAGTCGGTGGTGGTCAACACCAAGCTGCGCGAGATCGAGCCGATGGCGTTTCACTTCGTGCGCGAATTTGCCAAGGATAATGACCTGCAAATCGTCGAGGCCTGCTTCCTGCCGCCCCCCGAAGAAAAGTAAGACCGTTTCAATTGATTTGCCGCAAACCCGCCACGGCGGGCTGGCGTAGCGTAGACACTCTGCCTCAAACGGAGTGGCGACATGCGTATCGGCGACATCTGCACCCTGCACACCATCCATTGCCAGCGTGACACCAGCGTGCAAGACGCGGCGCTGCTGATGCGCCAGCATCACGTGGGCGACCTGATCGTGGCCGAGCAGCCGAACGGCGAGCGCGTCCCCATCGGCATCCTCACCGACCGCGACATCGTCATTTCCGTCATCGCCCTGGGTCTCGACCCCGCCAGCCTGCTGGTGGGCGACATCATGAGCGCGCAACTGCTGACGGCCAGCGAAGACGAAGACGTCTACGACATCATCGAACGCATGCGCGTCAACGGCATCCGCCGCTTGCCCGTGGTCAATAGCCTGGGCGCGCTGTCCGGCGTCGTCAGCATCGACGACCTGCTGGCCTTCCTGGCCCAGGAAATGGCCGAACTGGCCCGCATCAGCAGCGGCCAGCTGGTTCACGAAAAGCGCACGCGAAAATAGGAAGCGCTCGCCGGTTATTGCGCAATTCCGGTCAAGCCACGGCTTGCTGAAAATGCTACAGTCGCTGCTCGTTCAACGGGAAGCGTTCATGCATTATCTGGCCAAGGCACTCTGGTATATCGAATCGCATTACGCGGACGATCTCTCGCTCGGCGATATCGCCCACGTGGGCGGCGCCTCGCCGTGTCATTTGACGCGCGCGTTCGGCCTGGCCACGGGCCACTCCGTGATGCGCTATGTGCGGGCGCGCCGGCTCAGCGAGGCGGCCCGCGCGCTGGCCCAGGGCGCGCAAGATATTCTCTCGGTCGCGCTGCAGGCCGGTTACAGCTCCCATGAAGCCTTTACGCGGGCTTTCCGCGAACAGTTCCACGTCACGCCGGAAAAGGTGCGGGCCCAGCGCCACGTCGCCAACCTCGCGCTGGTGGAAGCCATCAAAATGGATGTGGCGCCTGGCGTGCCTTTGGCGCCGCCCCGTTTCGAGCAGGGCCCCGCCATGCTGCTGGCGGGCCTCGTCGAACGTTATCGCGCGGAAACATCTGCCGGCATCCCCGCCTTGTGGCAGCGTTTCCTGCCCCATGTGGCGCCCGGCCAGCTCGTGTATGGCGTGTGCTGCAATAATGATGACGCGGGCAATTTCGATTACCTGTGCGCCATGCCGGTCAGCGACTTTTCCCGGGCGCCCGAGGGCTGGATGCGGCTGCGCATCGCCCCGCGGCGCTACGCCGTGTTTCACCACCGCGGCCACATTTCCACCATCCGCGCCACCTGGCATACCGTGTGGAACGAATGGTTGCCGCAGTCCGGGCTGGAGGTGGCCGACGCGCCCGATTTTGAACGCTACGACCGGCAATTCGATCCCGCCAGCGGCATCGGCGGCGTGGAAATCTGGCTCCCCTTGAAAGCATGAGCATGCTCAATACCTTGTCTGCGCCGGCTGTCGGCGGCACCGCGCTGCGCCAGCGCCTGTTGCAAACCGCCGCCGCGCTGGCGGCGGGCCTGCCCCTGTACTGGGTGCTGGGACCGCAGCCGCTGGGCCCGCTGGCCTGGCTGGCGCCGCTGCCCGTGCTGTGGCTGGCCCTGCGTTCTTCGCGCCGCGATGCCGCCTGGATGACCTTCCTGGCCGCCTTGCTGGGCTTGTCATCGAACTTCAGCTATTTTCGCTTGCTGATGCCCTTGCCGGCCGTGCTGGCCGTGACCGTCGCCAAGGCCTTGCTGTGGCTGCTGGTGGTGCTGGCCACGCGGCGCCTCGTGCTGCGCTACCGCTCCGGCTGGACGGTGCTGGCGTATCCCGTGCTGTGGGTGGCCATCGATACCCTGATGGCTGCTTTTTTGCTCGATGGTAACTGGGGCAGCCTTGCGTATTCGCAAACCGATAACCTTGCCGTGCTGCAGGTGGCAGCCCTGGCGGGCGTGCCTGGCCTGCTGTTTTTGCTGTGCCTGCTGCCCTCGGCGCTGGCCTTGTTGCTGGCGGGCGGCCGCGCGTATGCGCCGGCGGCGGGTGCCGCCGTGTTGCTGCTGGCGGCAGCGTTCGCCGCTGGCGCCTGGCGCGTGCAAGGTGCGCCGGCGCCGGCGCCAGGCGGGCCGCTGGCGGGGCTGGCGGCCATCGACGACTTCATCGGCCCGGCCACGCCGCCGGCGCGCGCGCAAGCCATCTGGGACCAGTACGCGCGCCACGTGGTGCAGCTGGCCGGGCAGGGCGCCCGGCTGGTGCTGCTGCCGGAAAAGATCGCCGTGCTGGCGCCCGCGCAGGCGGATGCCGTGCGGCAGCGTTTCCAGGCGCTGGCGCGCGGCACGGGCGTGTGGATCGTTCTCGGCATCGGCGTGCAGGACGCCGCCGGCCGGCGCAACCTGGCCTGGCTGTTTGCTCCCGATGGCGCCGCGCCGGTCAGCTATCAAAAACATCATCTGGCGCCTCCCGAGCGCGAGTTTCTTGTTGGCAACGCGTATGCCGTGCAGCCCGTGGTGGGGCAGGCCATGGGCCTGGCCATTTGCAAGGACATGCATTTTGCGCCGCTGGGGCGGGCATACGGCGTGGCCGGCGCGCAAGCGATGCTGGTGCCGGCCTGGGATTTCCAGCTCGATGCCTGGATGGGGGCGCGCATGACGGTCGTGCGCGGCGTGGAAAACGGTTATGCCGTGCTGCGCGCGGCGCGCGAGGGCATGCTGACGGTCAGCGATGCGTATGGACGGGTGCTGGCGGAACGGACCAGCAGCGCCATGCCGGGCAGCACCTTGCTGGCGCCGTTGCCGGCGGCGCTGCCTGTGGCAACCTGGGCCGGTTGGCTGGGGCCGCTGTTCGGCTGGCTGTGCGTGGCGCTGGGCGTGATCCTGCTGTGCGCGGGGCGCCGCGCCGTGCCTTCTGCCTGATGGGAAATGACAGGTTTTGCTGCAATGCGCAAAACCGCATTATGTAGCCCTTTTTATATTCTCCGTACGCAGGCCACATAATCGCCGCCGATTAATTCACCATGGTGGTGCATATATCGGCGCGGCGCCGGCATATATATTGCAGTGCAATAAGTGGTGTTATCTGGTATTGGTGAAATGGGGCGATTGGTATTAATTGGTACTTAATTCGGCCACGAAGTCATACATATCGCCGCGGAAGTAGGAGCGGCAAAACTCCACGGCGCGGCCATCGCGCAAAAAGCCCAGCCTTTCCACCGACAAGCCCGCGTCGCCTTCCTCCGCCTGCAGCAGGCTGGCCTGCTCGCCCGTCAGCAACAGCGCGCTCAGCCGCTGCAAGGCGCGCACGGGGCGGTTGCCCGCCTGTTCCAGCGCGTCGTACATCGATACGTCGACGGCGTCGAGCGCCGGCAGGCAGCTGGCGACGATGGTCGCGTATTCCAGGCACATCGGCACCTCGTCCGCATAGCGGATGCGGTGGAAGCGGTACACGGGCGCGCCCGGCGACAGCCGCAGGCGCAAGGCTTCTTCCGGTGTGACGGTGCCCTCCGCGCGCTTGAGCCACACGCTGCGCGGCGTGCGTCCGCGCGCCCGCATGTCCTCCGAAAACGAGGTCAGCTTGGCGAAATTCTTCTCGATGCGCGTATTGATGAAATTGCCCGAGCCGGGGCGCCGCACCAGCAAGCCCTCGTTGACGAGGCCGTCGATGGCCTTGCGCACGGTGATGCGCGAGACGGCCAGGTCGCTGGCCAGCTGGCGCTCGGCCGGCAGGGCTTCGTCGGGGCCGAGGATGCGCTTGTCGATCGCTTCGCGCAGCGCGCGCTGCAGTTGCTGGTACAGGGGCAGGCTACTCGTCTGCCCCAGGCCTTGCATGATGTGAGCCAGGGTTGTCATACGCTGAGGGTCTCCGTTACGGCGCGTTGCAGACGCGCTCTGTATCTGTTTTGTGTCGCTGGATAATACCAAAAAAGGCCGTTATAAAACCAATTTCAATTATCAAGCCAGCAATTTATGCCTGGCTACGCTCGTATTTAGTCCGTCCACACGGGCTACGGATTGATTTAGATAAAGTGGTCTGTGTGATTCAAACAACGTTATAAAAAAAAAGTTGCAACTGGTAGTGTTCTGGTATTGGATAGTAGTATATTGGCGTTGAATTGGTTTTGTAAGTGGTTGTACCGAAGGGTCTGCAGCATGCCGGCGAGAGTGGGCGGGCTGGAAAGAAGATCTACGTTAAAAATGAAAAGGTTCCAATCCTGGAGCCTAAATCAAGGGGGAGTACATGAAACGCAATTTGACAGCTAGCTCTGCAGCACGCAATTTGACGCCTATCGCCGCTGCTGTGGCTATGTTGATGGCCGGCGCGAGTTTCTCGGCGCATGCGCAGGAAGCCGTGGCCAAAGAGGCCAAGCCGGCAGCGACGGCTGATGTTGACGAAGGCCAGACCGTCGTCGTGACCGGTATCCGTGCATCGCTGCAACAATCCTTGAATCAAAAACGCAATTCTGACAGCCTGGTCGAAGTGATCACGGCTGAAGACGTGGGCAAGATGCCTGACAAAAACATCGCTGACTCGCTGCAACGCCTGCCAGGCGTGAGCGTTGCCGCGGCTGGCGGCGGCGAAGGCAGCTTTGGCGAGAATGATCGCGTGGCCCTGCGTGGCACGCCGTTCGGCCTGACCCTGACCACCTTCAACGGCCACGCAGTCGGCAGCGGCGACTGGTTCGCCGACAACATCATCGGCGGTGGCCGCAGCGTCAGCTTCTCGCTGTTCCCATCGGAACTGATCGGCCGCGTGACGGTGCATAAAGGTTCGCAAGCCGATTTGCTGGAAGGCGGCGCCGAAGGCGTGGTTAACATCGAGACGCGCAAACCGCTGGACTTCAAAAAGTCGTTTACGGGCCAGGTTAACGCCGGTGCCGTGTATTCGTCGAATTCCGGTAAAACCGACCCTCAATTGAGCGGCATGATCGCCTGGAAGAACGACACCAATACCCTGGGTGTGCTGGTACAGGGTTTCCATCAAAAACGCACCCTTACCCGTTACGGCCAAGAAAACCAGGTGTGGTACGACAAAGTTGAGCCTGGTACGCCTATCGCTGGCGCCATCCCGGGCGCGGCTGGTTCGATGGCCAACTTCCTGGGCGGCACCGCGTGGTTTGAGCAGAAGCGTACACGCGATGGCGGCTTGATCGACATTCAGTTGAAACCGTCGAACGATGTCATGCTGGACCTGACGCTGTTCCATTCGCAACTGGATGCACCGAACATCAACCATAACTTCATGCAATCGCTGGGTCGTGCATTCGGTACCTCGTGGGCATCGCCACCTGGCTTTCCTTCGGCAAATATCAATGGCACGATTGCCGGCGGTGTCATCACCAATCTGAACACCACCGTGCCAGCCAATTGCCCGACCTGCGCCGATACGTCCGGTTCGGTGCAGGAAGAGTTCAGCCGTCCCGTAGCAAAAAGCAAATCCGACTTCATCAACCTCGACGGTAAATTCCGCGTCAATGAGCGCCTGGTGCTGACCGGCAAACTGGGCACCACCAAAGGTGTCGGCGAAACCGTCAGTGGCGCGCTGGGTGTTTGGATGCCATTCCGCGGCGGCAGCTATCAGATGAACGGTTCGGAAAATCCGGTTACCTACACGATTCCTGGCGCGGACCAGTTTTCGATTCGCGGCACAGCTGACCCATATACCTATGGCTCGCACGTGAAAGCCGTCGACAAGGAAACTTATGGCCAGGTTGATGCTACGCTGAAACTGGATCTGCCATCGATTTCGTCCTTGCAGTTCGGTGCACGTGTCGCGGAACACAAGCGTACGCTGGAAGCGATCGGCATCAATTCGAACGTTGCCGGCAACACGGATGCTGGCGCGCTGGGCAATCCTGCCAACCTGCCATTCGGTGGCCTGACAGCGTTCCCGAGCGGCTTCAAAGATCTGGGCACGAATGGCGCCGGTTTCTGGACCTTCTCGCAAAATGCCGTGAATGGCTGGCTGTCCAAGTATGCCAATTACTCGGGTCACCTGCGTCAGAACGAATTCAACATCAAGGAGCCGACCCAATCGGCTTATGTGATGGCGAACTTTGGCGCCGAAGCACTCTCCGGTAACTTCGGCGTGCGCGTCGTGCATACCACGGAAGATGTGACCCGTTCCGAGATGGATGGTGCTGGCGTGTATACCGTGCGTAACTATAAGAATGGTTACACCGATATTCTGCCGAGTGCAAACTTCCGCCTGGACGTGTCGAAAAACGTCGTGGCGCGCTTCGGTGCAAGCCGCACGATGGCGCGTCCGGAACTGGGTCAAATGGCGGGCCTGGACTTGCGCGATCAGCAACTGTTCGGCGTGGTCGGCAATCCTAACCTGCGTCCTATCCGTTCCAACAATGCCGATATCGGCGTGGAATGGTACTTTGCGCCAAAATCGCTGTTGTCGGCGAATGCCTTCTTCTCGGCACTCGATGGCTACGTGACCTACGGCACGACCAAAGGTGTGTACTTTAACCAGTTGCAAAAAAAGAATACCGAGTATGTCATCGGTACGCCGGTCAATACGACGGCTGAAGTCAAGGGTCTGGAACTGGCGTATGTTCAAGCGCTGCCGGGTGGTTTTGGTGTGAACACCAACTATACCTTCACGGATGGTAAGGAAACGGGTCACGCTGTCGGTTCGCCTTGCGCCAATGAAATTCGTCAGGATTGCACGTTGATCGGTACTTCGCGCAATGCTTACAATATCGGCGCCTTCTTTGAAAACGACAAGTTCAGCGCCCGCCTGACCTACAACTACCGCTCGGGCTTCTTGAACGGGACCAGCCGCAACAGCGCTGCCTATCAAGGTTCGATTGGTACCTTGTCGGCATCGATCGCTTACCAACTGACGGAAAACCTGGCCATCACGCTCGATGGCAAGGACCTGAACAATCCAATGGTGCGTTCGAAGATCCGTACGGCAGGCTATGCCGACATGCCAGGCGCGTTCTACAAGAACGGTCGTCAGATCTACCTGGCACTGCAGGGCAAGATGTAATACGTTTTTATTTAGTTAATGCCTCCCGGCGGACACCCGGGATGGCATGACAATGGCGGAGCGCAGCTGGCTCCGCCATTTTTTTATTGCAAGATGGTTTTTTTATATGTTGGGATACCTCCGATGACCTTACACGCAATGCTGGCTTGCTTCGCCTGCGCGCTGCCACTGGCCGCTTCCGCCGCTCCCGCCGCGCCGAACCTGGCGCCGGAAGTGGTGGCTTACTATCCCGGCTGGAAATCGGCCGATTTTCCCGTTAACGAGCACAATATTCGTGCCAGCAATGTCAGCCTGATCCAGTACGCGTTCGCCGACATTTGCTGGGATGGCGAACATGGCAACCCCGCGCCCGAGGGCGGCGGCGTGAGCGCCTGCCTCGATGCAGCCGGCCAGCCATCCCGGCCGGCCAATGGCAGCATCGTGCTGCCGGCGCCGCAAGCCGACGCCGACAACTTGCGCAAGCTCAATGCGCTCAAGCAAAGTCATCCACGGCTGCGCGTCCTGCTGTCGGTGGGCGGCTGGATCTGGTCGAACCGTTTTTCGGACGTGGCCGCCACGCCGGCCGCGCGCCAGGCGTTTATCGCTTCCGCGCTGGAGCTGGTGCGCCGCCATGGCCTTGATGGCATCGATATCGACTGGGAACATCCGGCCACGGGAGGCATTCCCTGTATCGAAGGCCGCCTCTGCCACCGCAGCGACGACAAGGAAAACTATGTGCGCCTGGCCAGCGAACTGCGCAGCGCCTTCGACCAGGCTGGCAAGCAGGCGGCCGGCCGCCATTACCTGATCACCATCGCCGCCGGCGCGCATGCCAGCCTGACCGATGACAGCGACGCCGCGCCCGGCTGGATCGTCCGCCTGGCGGCGCAGCTAGACTGGATCAACTTGATGACGTACGACTACCGCGGCGTGTGGGATGCCGAGAACGGCCAGCTGGCGCCCCTGTACGCCGACCCCGCCGACCCGCAGCGCGACAAGCACCTGTATGCGGACGCCACCGTGACGCGTTTCCTGCGCGCCGGCGTGCCGGCGGCCAAGCTGGTGCTGGGCGTGCCCTTCTATGGCTATGGCTGGAAGCAGTGCGCCGCCGGCCCCCGTGGCGATGGCCTGTACCAGCCTTGCCAGGGAGCGGCCAGCGGCAATGACGCTACGCCGACATTTGCTTACCGGCATCTGCTGGAGCAAGGGTATCTGGTCGAAGGCCAGGGCGCGCGGGGCTTCCTGCGCCATTGGAATGCCGCGTCGCAAGTGCCGTATCTGTACAACCGCGACAGCGGCGTGTTCATCAGCTATGAAGATGCGCAGTCGGTGGCCCACAAAGTGCGCTATATCCGCGACAAGGGCTTGCGCGGTGGCATGTTCTGGGAATTGAGCGGCGATGCGCAACATGTGCTGGGCTCGGCCCTGGCGCCTGTCCTGAAGGGGGCGCAGCCATGAACCAGCGCTACCTCGCCCTCGACGTCCTGCGCGGCTTGACCGTCGCCCTGATGATCGTCGTCAATACGCCCGGCGACTGGGGCAGCGTGTATGCGCCGTTCCTGCATGCCGAATGGCATGGTTTTACTGTGACGGACCTGGTCTTTCCCAGCTTTTTGTTTGTTGTCGGCAATGCGCTGGCCTTTGCGCTGGGCAAGTATGAAAACCTGGGTCATGGCGCCGTGCTGGCCAAGCTGTGCAAGCGCAGCGCGCTGATCTTTCTGCTGGGCTTTTTGCTGTACTGGTTTCCCTTCTTTAAGATCGACGATGCGGGCCAGTTCGCCTGGTCGCCGCTGTCGCACACGCGCATTCCCGGCGTGCTGCAGCGCATCGCCGTGTGCTACCTGGCCGCCGCCCTGATCCTCCATTACTGGAAGACGCGCGGCGCGCTCGTCTTCAGCGCCTGCGCCTTGCTCGGCTACTGGGCCATCCTGGCATGCTTTGGCGACTACAGCCTGCACGGCAACGCGCCGGCCAAGCTGGACCTGATCTTGCTGGGCGACAGCCATTTGTACCACGGCGAAGGCATCGCCTTCGACCCGGAGGGCGTGCTGGGCACCTTGCCGGCCATCGTCAATGTGATTGCCGGCTATCTGGCGGGCAGTTTCCTGCGCCAGACGGCGCCGGCACGGCTGCGTTCAAGCTTGGTTCAGCTGGCCGTGGCCGGCGCCATGTGCGTGGCGGTGGCCTTGTGCTGGAACGAGGTGTTTCCGATTAACAAGAAGCTGTGGACCAGCTCTTACGTGATGCTGGGCATCGGCCTGGACTTGCTGCTGCTGGCACTGTTGATGTTCATCATTGACGTGCGTCAAATGACGGGCTGGACCTACTTTTTTGAAGTCTTCGGCAAGAACACCCTGTTCATCTACCTGGTGTCGGAAGTGCTGGTGATCATCGCGTTTACCGTGCGCATCGGCAGCGGCAATCTGTACCAGTGGCTGTACCAGCAGTGGTTCACGGGCTGGGCGCCGGCGCGCGTGGGCTCGCTGCTGTTTGCCATCAGCTTCATGCTGCTGTGCTGGCTGATCGCCTACGCCATGGACAAGCGCAAGATCTATATCAAGGTCTAGAACTTCAGTTTTAATCCGTAGCGCGTGGCCAGCGCGGTGAAGGCCAGCATCAGGGCGGTGACGGCGGCGGCATTCCACAGGCCGGCCGCGCCGCCGGTGGCCAGATACGGCCACCAGAAGCGCGGCAGGTGCAGCACGGCCGCCAGTTGCTGCCACAGGTCGGGCACGATGTAGGCGAACAGGGCATTGGTGCCGGCAGGCAACAATACCACGGCCCAGGCGCGCCAGCGCCACACGTCGATGACGACATAAAACACGAGGAACAGGGCCAGGATGAGGGCGCTGCACACGAGTGTGTACGATTCCGTCGCCGCGATCTTGTTGATGTGGTGATACGGCCGCAGCAGCAGGCCGGCCGCCAGCAAGCCCAGGGCGAACCACGCCATGAAACGGATGCGCTGCCCATGGCTCAGGGCGGCGCCGCGCAGGAACAGCTGGCCCACCAGGGTGCCGGCCAGCACATTGGCCGCCGTCGAACCGAGCACTTGCGGCACGTTGACGATGGCGTTCACGCCAGCCGGCAAGAAATCCAGGCTGCCCGCCGTGCCCCCCATGTACAGCACGATCAGCAGGGAAAATACGCCCATCAGCGCCGTGCCGCTACCCTGGCATGCCAGGTACAGCAGGCTGCACAGCAGATACGCCCAGCCTATCATGCCGAGGATGCCCCACCACGACGGCTGCAGCCAGGTGCTGGAAAACTCGCTGTTCAATTCCCCTCGAAAAGTTGCCAATAGGAACAGCATCAGCACGCCGCCCGCGGCCAGCTCCAGCTTGCCCGCGCCCTGGCGCCACAGCAGTATCATGGCCATATAAAACAGCAGGAAGTAGACGGCGTGCGGCAGCGGCGCCGCCTGCGCATCGTAGCGGTAGGCGTTCGCCAGCACCACGCCGGCCAGCATCAGGCTGGCGGAGCGCCACAGCAGGCGTCCCAGCAGGGCCGGCGTGACGTGGCCGCAATGACGCTGCAAGGCCAGCGGAATGGCCATGCCGACCATGAACAGAAAGCCGGGAAAGACCAGGTCGGGCACGGTGATGCCGTCGGCGCGCGGTCCCGCATGTTCGAGCCAGAAGGCAATGCCGGGCATGCCGGCCAGGTAGTTGACCCAGATCATGGTGACGATGACGAAGCCGCGGAAGGCGTCCAGGCTGATCAATCGTTCAGGTGCGGGTGCGGGGGCGGTGGCTGGCGGCATGGCAGGATGAAAAAAAGTCGAAAAAAAAGCAGCCCCGGCCTGAGCCGGGAACTGCCTTGCGCATGTGGCAGGGAGCAGGAATTACTGGGCCGCTGCTGCCGGTGCCGCCGCTGCCGTGGCAGGACGGTTCAGCCACAGGATCCAGTAGCGTGCCAGGTCGCCCACGCCATCGCCGCCCTTGACCGTTTCCAGGACCTTGATGGCTTCATCTTTCTTGCCGGCCATGGCGTAGGAATAGCCGAGGCGCAGCTTGGCGTCTTCAGCACGCTTCAGGCCGCCCTTGGCGATGCCTTTCTGGATCAGGTCGATACCTTTGTCGAACTGGTCCATCGTCACGAAGGCGTAACCGAGGTTGATCAAGCCCGTGCCATCCTTGCTCTTCATGGCCGACGCTTCGCCGCTGGCGATGTTTTTCGCATCGTCGGCGGCAGCCTTGGCGGCCTGGTCGCGCAGTTTCTTGTGCTTGGCGGCATTCGCGCCCGTGCCCAGCACGCCTTTGGCAAAGCCGGCGTCGAGGACTTTTTTCGCTTCCGTCGGGAAGGCGTTCTGCAAGGCGATTTCAGCCATGTCGCTGTAATCCTGTGGCGGCATGGTGTCGACGGCCTTGAATTGCAGGCGCAGCACGTCCAGCGCGAAGCGGTCCGAATAGCCGGCCTTGCCCTGCAGACGGCCCAGCAGGTCGCTCCAGTAGTCGTCCGACGGGTAGTAGCGCACCAGGTTTTCCATGGCGATCAGGTAGGTGGCCGGATCCTTGCTTTTCGAGCCCGTGTTGGCCAGCAATTGCAGTTCTTCGATGCTCGGCGTCTTGCCCGCCTGCTGCTTGGCCGTCACGTCGGCCATCAGTTCCTGCTTGGCGCGCGCGAAATCATTGCTGAAGTAATAGGCGCGGATGATGTAGGGACGTACGGTCGCCACGTCGCCCGTTGTCGTCTGGTAACGGGTGAACCATTTGATGGCGTTCGGGTAATCCTTGGCGTTGTAGTGGTAGTTCGCCAGTGCCTGGATGAAGTCGCCTTCCGATTTCTTGTCCAGCTTGCCCGATTCGATCACCGCTTCCAGCGCCGTCATGGCCATGGCCGCATTGTTGGTGGTCGAGGCCAGCGCCACGCGCAGGCGGTTCAGCACGAACAATTCGTAGGGCGTCAGGGCCGGAATGGCGGCAGCCTGGTCGATGCGGCTTTGCACGTCGGCGTAGTTTTTGGCATCCATCGAGGCCTTCACGGCGGCTGGATCGAGCAGTTTGAACACTTCAGGACGCACCGTGTCGGCTGGAGCGGCAGCGGCGGCAGCCGGCTTGGCATCCTGCGCGTGCGACAGGGTGGGCAGGCAGTTCAGGCCGATGGCGGCCAGGAGCAGGCTAAGACGGGCAAGACGGAATTGGGACATGGGTTATCCTTCAATCAATAACAAAAATACGCACCTGCAGTGGCAGCCGCAACATCGTGCAGTGGCATTGCCAGAGGGGCAAGGAAGCTCGAAAAAACACATTTCTGCCGTTCTGCCTGCGTAAGTCAAACAGAAGCGGCATGATACAAAGCGGCTATTGTCACATAAACGGCTGAGCGGGTGCGGCAAACGTGCGCGCCAGGGCTTGCCCTTTTGCATCGAACAGCAGGCAGCGCTGCGGCGGCAGATGCAGGCGCATGGCGTCGCCCGCCTGGCGCAAGCCTTCCTCGGCCGGCAGCTTGACGGCCAGCATTTCGCTCACGCCCGGCATGCTGGCGTAAACGATGGCCACGTCGCCCAGGTATTCGACGTGGCTGACGGCCGCGTCGACGAGGTTGTCGCCTGCATCGTCCCCGTGCTGCAGGCTGACATGCTCGGCCCGCACGCCCAGGGTCAGCCGGTTGCCCGGCGCCACGCTCCCGCCCTGCGCTTCGACGTCGATCACGGCGCCGCCGGGCAGGCGCACGGCCACGGAGCCGGGGCTGGCCGCGACGGCCTCGCAAGCGATGAAGTTCATCTTCGGCGCGCCGAGGAAGCCGGCGACGAACAGGTTGCCGGGATTGTTATACAACTCGTGCGGACTGCCTACCTGCTCGATGCGCCCGCCGTTGAACACGACGATGCGCTCGCCCAGGGTCATGGCCTCGACCTGGTCGTGCGTGACGTAGATCATGGTGGTCTTGAGTTCCTGGTGCAGGCGCGAGATTTCCACGCGCATCTGCACGCGCAGCGAGGCGTCGAGGTTCGACAGCGGTTCGTCGAACAGGAATACCTGCGGTTTGCGCACGATGGCGCGGCCGATGGCCACGCGCTGGCGCTGGCCGCCCGACAAGTCCTTCGGTTTGCGCTTGAGCAAAGGCGTGATCTGCAGGATCTCGGCCGCGCGCTCGACGGCGGCGCGCACCTCGGCCTTTTTATGCCCGGCCAGGGAGAGGGCGAAGGCCATGTTCTCGAACACCGTCATGTGCGGATACAGGGCGTAGCTCTGGAAGACCATGGCCAGGCCCCGCTCGGCCGGCGCGATATCGTTGGCCAGCTTGCCGCCGATATGCAGCTCGCCATCCGTGATGTCTTCCAGGCCCGCGATCATGCGCAGCAGGGTTGACTTACCGCAACCGGAAGGTCCCACGAAGACGACGAATTCGCCGTCGCGGATATCGAGGTCGATGCCGTGGATGACCGGGTGCTTGTCATCGTACAGCTTGACGATATTCTTTAAAACGATGTGTGCCATGGAGTGGATCTATCTTAGCTGGCGCTGGCTGGCGCCTGGGGGGAATCGGCCTTGCTCAGGTCGGGCTTGCCGGCGGCGTCCTTGGGGCCGATGCGCATGAAGCGCGACAGGATCAGGACGGGCAGGGCCGACACCAGCACCCACAGGAAAAAGGTCTTGTAGCCGAGCGCCGTCTGGATGTCGCCGCTGATCATCTTGAACAGCACGAAGCCCAGCTGCATCACGCCGGTGGCAAACGCATAGTGGGCCGTCTGGTACTTGCCGACGGAGACCACCTGCATCATGAACAGGATCAGGCCGACGAAGCCGAAGCCATAGCCGAACATCTCCACGCTGAGCGCGGCCGTGATCAGGGTCAGATCGGTGGGCATGCTGTGGCTCAGGTAGTAGAACACCAGGTTCGGCAAGTTCATGGCCAGGATCAGGAACAGCATGGCGCGCTTCAGGCCCAGCCAGGACGTGAAATAGCCGCCGCCGATGCTGCCCAGCAGGAAGGCGACCGTGCCGGCCGTGCCGTACACGGCGCCCACTTCCGTCGTCGACAGGCCCAGGCCGCCCAGTTCGCGCGCTTCGCGCAGGAACAGCGGGCCGATGGTCTGCACTTGCGCCTCGCCCGCGCGGAACAGGATGATGAAGGCGATCATGCCCCAGATGCCCGGTTTTTTCAGGAAGTCCACCAGCACGTCCCACAGGGTGCGGCTGATGCCAGCCACGCTCTTGTCGGCCACGGCCGCGTTGCGCACCTGCGGCAGCGCCCACAGGTGGTAGGCGGCCAGCGACACCATCATGGCGCCGATGATCAGGAAAATCACCGACCAGGCGGGTTTGACGCCGATGTTTTTTTCCAGGTAGCCGGCCAGGATCACCAGGCCGCCCAGCGAGATGAATTTGCCCGCATTGAAGAAGGCGCCCTGCCAGCCCGCGTAGGCCGCCTGCTGCTTGTCGGACAGGCTGGCGATGTACAGGCCGTCGCAGACGATGTCGTGCGTGGACGAGGCCAGCGCGGCGACGAACAGCACGGCGATGCAGGCGGCGAACCACAGCGGCGTTTGCAGCGCCAGCGCGATCAGGCCCAGGCTCAGGCCACCGGCGAACTGGAACAGCACCACCATGGTCTTCTTGCTCGACGCCAGCTCCAGGAAGGGGCTCCACAGCGACTTGAAGACCCAGGCGAAGCCGATCAGGCCCGTCCAGCGGGCGATCTGGTCGTTCGGCACGCCCATGCTCTTGAACATCAGGCCGGCCACCAGGGCGACCGCGTAAAACGGCAAGCCCTGGGCGAAGTACAAGGTGGGCACCCACGAAATCGGGCTGCGGACGCCGCCCTTGCTACTGTTGCTGCTGCTGGTCTTGTCATTCATGGATGCTTCCTCGGGTCGTCTTGAAAGTGCGGTTTGATTCGGTGGCAAGGGCGGCGCTCACTGGCAGCGCCGCCTGGCCTCGGCCATGATGATGCGGTCGGCCGCCTCCTGCGCGTACACGCCGGCGCCGGCCGGGTAGCGTGCGGCCATCGCGGCCAGGCGCTGCAGCCGCGTGCCCACCGCCTGCAGCGGCAGGGCGCCAGAGGCCAGCGCGGCGCCGACGGCGTCCAGCGCGGCCGGCAGCTGCGCGGCATCGGCCAGCAGCGCCATGTCGGCGCCGGCGGCCAGGGCGCGCGCGCCGACATACCCGCCCTGCGCATCGATGCCCGGCGCGAGCAGCACGCCGTGCATCACCGCGTGCGACAGGCTGGCGGGCTGGTTTTCATCGAGGGCCGGATAGGCCACGTGCGCGCTCATCATCGAGGCCGTCTGCGCGGCGGCCCGGCGAAACGGCACGAAATCGTGTTCTTCCAGCTGCGAGCGGGTCTTGTCGACGCTGGGGAGAGGACTGCCGGCGCCGTGCTGCGGCAGGTACAGCCTGGCGCAGCACGCCACGCCCTCGGCCTGGCAGCCCGCCGTCCATGCGTGCGCCATGGCGGCCGCTTGTGCCGGATCGCCGCCAAACGCCTGCGCCGCGCCCGGCGCCTGTCCGGCAGCCGTATCGAGATTGATCAGGGGCGCCAGCAGCCAGTTGATGCCCAGTGCGCGCAAGCCGCGCGCCGTCGCCGCGCCCGTGCCGTTGGCCAGTTCCGCGTCGCCAAGGGCGCACAGGTCCATGGCGTCCGGTGGCTGCGGCAGCCAGGCCGGATAAGCGGGAGGCATGCCGGCCGGGTCGATGGCGATCAGCGCCTGCGGACCCAGGGCGCGGCGCAAGTCCATGCTCAGGCGCGTCAGCTGCGCCGCATCGCGCAGATTGGCCGCGCGCAGGCACACGGCGCGGATGCCATTCTGCCGCAGCCATTGCGCCGTGGCCGCATCGAGCCCGGTGCCGGCGATGCCCGTCATCAGCAGCTGGCCAGCCAGCAGGCGCAGGTCGGTGGCGATGGCGGCGCTCATTTGACGGCGCCGTCCATGCCGCGCATGAAGAAGCGCTGGGTGAACAAAAACGCCAGCAGGGTTGGCACGATGGTGATCAATGTGCCTGCGGCGATCACGCGCGTGCTGCTGCCGAAGGTGCCGCGCAAATACAGCACGCCGACAGAAAGCGGGAATTCATCGGGCTTGCTCATGACGATGGACGGCCAGATGTACTCGTTCCACGATTCGACGGCCGTCAGGATGCCGACGGTGGCCAGCCACGGCGTAATCAGCGGCAGCATGATGCGGCTGAAGATCACCCATTCGGAGGCGCCATCGACCCTGGCCGCGTCGATCAGGTCTTGCGGCACTTCCTCGAACGCCTGCTTGAGCAGCAAGATGGCCACGGCCGTCACCACGTTGGGCAGGATCACGCCCGTGTAGGTGTCGACCAGGCTCATTTGCGTGATGGTGATGAAGTTGACGAGGAAGTTCACCTCCGACGGCAGCACCAAGGTGGCGAGGATCAGGCCGAACACAAGTTTGCGGCCGCGGAATTTCAGGCGCGCCAGCGGATACGCGGCCAGTGAGCACAGCAGCAGTTTCCAGAACACGGTGAACACGGCGATCAGCACGGAGTTCTTGAAGAACGACCAGATGGGAATCGCGTTGAACACTTCGATGAAGTTCTCGAAGGACGGTGCCTTCGGCCAGAAGGTGGGCGGGAAGGCGAAGATATTGCCTTCCGTGGAAATGGCCGTCACCAGCGTCCACCAGAACGGGAAGACGCAGACGACGGCGATCGCGCACAGCACGGCATAGTGGCCCAGTATGTGCAGGCGCGTTTTCAGGGGGCGGGAACGGATTTTCATGGTCATTCCCCGGTCAGCGGTGCTTGGGTTTGAGGTAGCGCAGGCACAGCAGGGCGATACCGATGCAGAATAGGGACACGACGAAGCTGGCGGCCAGCGCGCGCGGCAGCTTCAAGTGTTTGAGGCCCTGGTCATACGCGTAATACAGCGCCGTGAAGGTGGAATTCATCGGGCCGCCCTGGGTCAGCACGTCGACTTCCTGGTAAGCCTTCAGGGCCGCCAGCACGGACAGGATGGAGCACAGCATGATGGTCGGGCGCAGCATGGGCACGGTGATCTTCCAGAAGCGCTGCCAGCGGTTGGCGCCGTCGAGCATGGCCGCTTCCTGCATGTCCGACGGAATCGATTGCAGCGCCGCCAGGTACATCACCATGTACCAGCCCAGGCCGCGCCACAGGGTGACGAACATGACGGCGAACAGGGCCAGGCTGTCGTTCGACAGCCAGCCCACGGGCGCGTTCACCAGCTTCAAGGTCATCATCACGTAGTTCAGGGCGCCCTGTTCGTGAAACATGAAGCCCCACATGATGCCGACGACGGACACGGTGGTCACCACGGGCACGTAGAAGGCGGCGCGGAACAAACGGATGCCGGGCAGGCGGTTGTTCACCAGCACGGCCAGGGTGATGGCGCCCACCTGCACGAAGGGCACCATCAGCAAAAACATCAGCGAATTCTTCAGGCCCGAGACGAACATCTCGTTGTTGAAGATGTAGCGGAAGTTGTCGAGGCCGACGAAGCGCGTCTCGCGTATCAGGCTGTAATCGGTAAACGCCAGCACGGAGCCGTAGCCGACGGGCCAGAAGGAAAAGGCGGCCAGCAGCAGCAGGGCCGGGGCGAGGAACAGCCAGGCTTGCACGGTGTGGCGGTGGGCGAGTTTCATGGTGTCCTTAGTGGCGCGGCAGGGTGGCCAGCTTGCGGTTCCAGATGGCGACGGCCTGGTCCAGCGCCTGCTGCACGTCCTGCTTGCCCGTCACGCCCGCCTCGACGGCTTTCACCAGCGAGCGGCGCAGCTCGTCGTAGTCGTCGATGCCGGCCACGTACAGGGTGCGCGAGTGGCCCATCGACAGGGCGCCGGCGGCCACCGCCTTTTCGGCCGCGCCCGCGTTCTTCGGCGTGGCGAGGAAAAACGGGTCGGCGGCCGCCTTGACGGTGGTGGGAAAGACGCTGGCCTGTTTGGCGAAGGCCAGCTGGTTGTCATCGTTCGTCAGGAAGCGCGCGAACTTGCCCACCGAGGGCAGCAGGCTTGCCGGCACGCCTTTCGGGATGGCGAAGTGCACCAGCCAGCCGCCGTCGGCGATGCCGGTGGGGCCCAGCGGCGCGGGCGCCACGTCGGTGATGGCGTAAATGTCTTTCGCGTCGCCGCGGATGCGCTGCATGGCCGTCGGCGGCGCCAGCAGCATGCCCAGGCGGCCGCCCTTGTAGGCGTCGATCACGGCCGGGAAATTGTCTTCGGCGAACAGGCTTTCTTTCAGCAGGCCGCCGACCTTGTAGGTGTCGGCCAGCTTTTGCACCAGCGCCACGTGCCGCGGCGAATTGAAGACGGCGCGGTTGTCGGTGATGACGGCCAGGCCCTGCTGCATGAACAGGCCGTCGATTTTCGACAGGGCGGGAGCGATGCCGGCCTTGCCCGTGCGCTGCGCGATCTGGCGCGCAAACGCCAGCTGTTCATCGAGGCTGGCGGGGCCGCGCGTGAGCCCCGCCTGCTTGAAAATGGCGGTATTGAAGGCAATCACCGCGACATTGCTGTACATGGGGAAGCCGTAGGTGCGGCCCTTGAAGCGCAAGTCCGCCAGGGCGCTGGGAATGTAGCTGGCGCGCGCAGGCGCGATCAGGCCATCGACTTGTGTGAGCAAGCCGTCGCGCGCAAATTCATCGGCCCAGGGCACGTTCAGGCTGACCAGCGCGGGCGGCGTGCCGGCCACGATGCGCGTGACCAGCTTGGTCTGGATGATGTCCCACGGGAAGTCGATCCATTCGATTTTGACGCCGGGATTTTGCGCCTCATAGCGCGCCATCACCGCATTGAAATACGGCGTGAACTTGGGCTTCATGCTGAAGGTCCAGAATTCGATTTTCTCGGCAGCCCATGCCTGTGGCGCGAGCAGGCCCGCGCAGGCAAACACTGCCAACAGTCTCTTGATCATTATTATTATCCTGGCGACTGACCCCGCAAGTGCCGGGGTCGGACCCTCAGGGTCCGACCCCCGTCTCTGCCTTTGGGGGGGCGTAAGTTACTACTTGTTGCTTAGTTTGTTTTTGTTACCTTGCTCAAGTGGCGCGGCGCATCCGGGTCCATGCCGCGCGCGGCCGACAGCTTCGCCGCCATCACGTAGAACGACTGGATGGCGACGATCGGATCGAGATCGGGCGTGGCCGCCACGGGCAGGGTCAGGTCGCGCTCGGCCACGTCGGCGGGGGCTGCCAGCAAGACCTTGGCGCCGCGGCCGCGCATCTCTGTTGCCAGCTGCAGCAGGCCGGCCTGGGTCGGGCCACGGGTTGCAAAAATCAGCAGCGGGTAGCCGTCTTCGATCAGGGCCATGGGGCCGTGCTTGATTTCGGCGCCGCTGAACGCTTCCGCCTGGAGGGCCGAGGTTTCCTTGAATTTCAGGGCCGATTCCAGCGCCACGGGGAAGCTGATGCCGCGTCCGACGACCATGATGTTGCGGGCCGGGGCCAGCACGTCGATGGCGGGCGACCAGTCGACGCGGGTCGCTTCGAGCAGCGCTTCGGGCAGCGCTTCCAGGCCCCCCAGCAGTTCGGGATCGTTCTGCCACTGGGCTACCATGCGCGCGCCGGCGACCAGGCTGGTGATGAAGCTCTTGGTGGCGGCGACGCTTTGTTCCTTGCCGGCGCGCAGGGGCATGGCCCATTCGGCGGCGTGCGCCAGCGGCGAATCGATGTCGTTGACGAGGGCCACGGTGGTGGCGCCGCCGTCGCGGAAGTAGCGGATCGGTTCGACCACGTCCGGGCTCTGGCCCGATTGCGAGATCGAGATGGCCAGCGTGTCGCGCGTCACCAGCGGCGACTTGTTCAGGGTCACCAGCGACATCGGCAGGGACGCGACGACGCGGCCCAGGCGCGCCATGATCAGGTAGGCGACGTAGTTGCAGGCGTGGTCGGAGCTGCCGCGCGCGATGGTCAGCGCGGTCGAGAACGAGGTGCTCCTCAATTTGCGGCCCAGTTCCGCGTAGCGTTCGGTGTCGCTGGCCAGTTGCAGGGCGACGCATTCGGCGGCGGAAACGGCTTCTTTAAGCATCATTGAGGTCACAGATTTCTCCTTCTATATACACTGCTTTGAGTTTGAGATCGCGATCGAGTACTACCAGATCGGCGTAAGTGCCGGGGGCCAGCCGGCCGCGTTCTTCCAGGCCCAGGTAATCGGCGGCATTGGTCGACACGCGCTTGGACGCGTCGGCCAGGTCCAGTCCCAGTCCCACCAGGTTGCGCAGCGCCTGGTCCAGGGTCAGGGTGCTGCCCGCCAGCGTGCCGTCGGGCAGGCGCACGCCGCCCATGCATTTCTGCACGGCGTGGCGGCCCAGCATGTATTCGCCGTCCGGCATGCCGGTGGCGGCGGTCGAATCGGTGACGCAGTACAGGCGCGGGATCGCGCGCAGGGCCACCTTGATGGCGCCCGGATGTACGTGCAGCAGGTCGGGGATCAGTTCCGCGTATTCGGCGTGCGCGAGGGCGGCGCCGACCATGCCCGGCTCGCGGTGATGCAGGCCGCTCATGGCGTTGAACAGGTGCGTGAAGCCCACCGCGCCGTGCTCCAGCGCGGCCACGCCGTCTTCATAGGAGCCCAGCGTGTGGCCGATCTGCACGCGCACGCCGGCGTCGGCCAGGGCCCGCACCAAATCCAGGTGGCCGGCGATTTCCGGCGCCACGGTAATGACGCGCAGCCTGGCCAGCGTTTGCAGGCGTTCGATTTCGGCCAGCGTGGCGGCGCGCGCGTAGTTCGGCTGCGCCCCGAGCTTGCCGGAATTGATGTACGGGCCTTCCAGGTGGGCGCCCAGCACGCGCGCCGTGTTCGGGCGGCGGTTGTTGGCGGCGATGCCGATGGCCGTCAAGGCCATGTCGATGTCTTCCGGCGGCGCCGTCATGGTGGTGGCCAGCAGGCTGGTGGTGCCGTGGCGCGCATGGATGGCCGCGATGGTGTAGACGGCTTCGCCGCCTTCCATGATGTCCTTGCCGGCGCCGCCATGCACGTGCAGGTCGATAAAACCGGGCAAGATATAGTCGTCGCTGTTGTTCGACGGGTGGAGGGAATCGCCCTCGATGCTGTCGACGCGCTCGCCGAAGGCGATGGCGCCGTGGATCCAGCCGCCGGGGGTAAGGATATTGCCTTTGATAGTGCTGCTCATCTGCGCGACTCCGCTACGAATTCATAATAATCACTGCGGCAATACGAGTGGGTCAGTTCCACCGCTGCGCCGTTGTCGAGATAACTGACACGGGTGATGTGCAGCATGGCTTCACCCGTCTTGATATTGGCCAGCTTGGCCTGTTCCGCCGTGGCGTTGACGGCGCGGATATGCTGCAGCGCGCGCATCGGGATGGTGCCGCGCGACTCCAGGTAGCCGTACAGCGAATCGGTGACTTGCTGCGGGTCCGGCATGTACAGGGCGGGGATGGTGGTCGTCTCGATCGCCATCACCACTTCGTCGGCCGTGCGCAGGCGGCGCAAACGCGCCACCGGCATGTGCGGCGACAGTCCCAGCGACAGCAGTTCCAGCGGCGCGGCCGAGCCGATGTCGCGCTGCAGCCAGCGCGAGCCGGCCGTGAAGCCCCGCTGGCGCAATTCTTCCGAAAAGCTCGTCAGGCGCGACAGCGGCTGTTCCAGCTTGGGCGTGATGTAGGTGCCCGAGCCGCGCTTGCGCGTCAGCATGCCCCGGTCGCACAGCATGTCGATGGCCTTGCGCGCCGTCACGCGCGAAATTTCCAGGATGTCCGACAGCACGCGCTCCGAGGGCAAGGCCTGGTTGGCGCGCCAGTCGCCGCTGGCGATGCCGTCCGACAGCATGTTCGCCAGTTGCATGTAGAGCGGCGTGTCGCTGGCGGGATTGGGTTTGAAGGCGGACAGTTTGGCCAGCATGGTCATTGCTCCTGCAAGTGCTTGCGTATCAGGCGCAGGCCGCCTGCGGCCGAGTCGCCCTGTGCCGGCACGACCAGTTGCAACAGTGCCGCCGGCAGGTAGCCCGACAAGGGCGCCGCCAGGCCGCCGCACAGGGCCACGGGCAAGCTGCCGGCCGGGTCGAGCGCCCGGGCGATGAGGGCGATCTGCTGGCCCGCGTCGGTCAGGATGGCGCGCGCCACCACGTTGGTGGCCGCGTGTTCGAGCACCAGGCGCGCCAGTTGCGCAAAGTTGGTCTGGCTGGCGGCCGCCAGCCACACCTGCATGGCGTCGCGCTGGCCGCCGCAGGCGTCGATGATGGCCGTGGCGAAGGCGCTGCCGGGCACGCGCCCGTCGGCCACCTGTTGCGCGTGGTTGATGGCGCGCATGCCGATCCAGGCGCCGCCCGCTTCGTCGCCGGAGGGGAAGCCCCAGCCGCCCACTTCGTGGCGGCTGCCGTCCGCGTGCAGCACTTCGCCCACGCTGCCCGTGCCGATGGCAACGATGACGCCCGGCTGGCCCGCATGCGCGCCCAGCAGGGTGGTCAGGGCATCCGATTCCAATGCCACCAAGGCATAGCCGGGATTGTGTTCGATGAAGCTGGCGGCCCACTGCTTGTTGTGCACGCCGGCCAGGCCCAGGCCGATGGCCATGCGCTGCAGGGGCGGCTGTTCCAGGCCGGCGGCGCGGAAGGCCAGGGTGACGGCATGCGCCACAGAGGTCCAGGCCCGTTCGATGCCCAGGCCCAGGCCGGAAGGGCCGCTTTGTCCCTGCGCCAGTTCCTGGCCATCGAGGCGCGCCAGGCGTACGCGGGTGCCGCTGCCCCCGCCGTCGACGCCGATTATGTATTCGATCATGTGTGTGCAGTCCCGCGTATGGTTGGATGCGCCTGTCTCGTTTTTATTTGTCGGGCGGCGAAAAAGCTGAAGGCACTATATTGTTGCCTCGATGGCTAGTCAAGAGGTATTTAAGTGGTATTGTAAAATATTCTTGCGCTTGATGTGTCGCGCCCGGAAAGTTCGCCACAAGCTGTTGTTAATAAAGGAGTTTTTGTCGATTGAAAATGGTATTGAAATTGGCCTTGTTTAATGCCAATTTTTTCCCACTGGTCTGTGCCCGGTGTTGCGGTATTGCTTTTGTGCATGCTTGGCAAGGGACGCCATGAAGAGTAAAGTCGGCCTTTTACACCTGAGTTGGAAGAGCATGATGAACGACAAGGCAGCAAAGAGCGAGTACTGGGACGACTGGCAGCAAGAGGCACTGGCCGCCGGCGTGTCGGCGCCGCTGGCCGCGCTGGGCATGGAAATGATGCGCACGCACCGCAAGAACCGCTGGCCGAAGGATTTCCTGGGCCGCGAAAGCGATGGCCCGGTCATGATCGAGATGTGCCTGGAAGACGAGGCGGAAACGGAATTGTTCTTCATCGAGAACCTGTATCCCTACGATGCGGCGCTGATCGAAAAGACGCGCCGCCGCCTGTGCCTGCATTGATCCGGCACTGACGTACGACTGGAACGGCCGCCTTGCGCGGCCGTTTTGCTTTTCGGGTGGCATTTTCATGGGGGAGTGTCATAATGGCCCAGGCATTTCCGCCCAGGCATGGAGTAGATGATGAGCAAGGCACAGGACAGCAAGAAAGAAGCCAAGAAAGAACCGGCCAAGACCATGAAGGAAAAGAAGGAAGCCAAGAAGGTCAAGAAAGAAGAGCGCAAGCGCTGATCATGCGCCTGCGCCGTACCCTGACGCGCCCGTGGCGTGCGCCGGCCCTGCTGGCGGCGTTCGCCCTGCTGGGCTTTGGCGTGCCCGTGTCCGGCGTGCTGGCGCAGGCCAAGCCGGCGCCGTCCACGTTCGGGCAAGTGGTGGGCAATGCCGTGCTGTGCATCGACCATATCGACAACAAGGCCTTCTATGCCTATCTGTTGACGGCCTTCGGCCCCGCCTACAAGCATGAAGGGGGCGCCTACTGGTTCCGCACGGAAGCGACCCTGTGGGGCGCGCCCGTTACCGACGTGATCGTCAGCGACGATACCAGTCCCCTCGTCTTCATGGGCGTGGTGGCGGATTCGACACCGGAAAAGCTGGAACCGGCCATCCGCGGCGCCTCTGGCCTGCGTTTCAATAAACTCGACAATTCCGCCTTTCCTGTCCGTGGTTCCGTGCCTGGCAGTAAAATCGTCTACTTCCGTAGCAAGGCGAAAGTGTATTGCGCCAAATACAAGCCCTTGCCGCCCGCCCGCACCCGTTGAGGGTATTGGCTTGCCGCAGCGCATTTTGATCGTTTCATCCGCAGGGTCTCCATGTACACGCATTATTTCCAGCTCAAGCAATCGCCGTTTTCGATCGCCCCCGATCCGCGCTACCTGTTCATGAGCGAACGCCACCGCGAAGCGCTGGCGCACCTGCTGTATGGCGTGGGCAGCGGCGGCGGCTTCGTGCTGCTGACGGGAGAGATCGGCGCCGGCAAGACCACCGTGTGCCGCTGCTTCATGGAGCAGATTCCGGAAAATTGCCAGCTCGCCTATATCTTCAATCCGAAATTGTCCGTCGAGGAATTGCTGCTGTCGATCTGCGAGGAATTCCGCATCGCCGTGGCGCCCGGCGTGGCCAGCGTGAAAGGCTATGTCGACGCCATCAATGCGCACTTGCTGGCCAGCCATGCGCAGGGCAAGAATAATGTGCTGATCATTGATGAAGCGCAAAACCTGTCCGCCGCCGTGCTGGAGCAGCTGCGTTTGCTGACCAACCTGGAGACGAGCGAGCGCAAGCTGCTGCAGATCATCCTGATCGGCCAGCCGGAATTGCGCGCCATGCTGGCCCGGCCCGAGCTGGAGCAGCTGGCGCAGCGCGTCATCGCCCGTTATCACCTGGGCTCGCTGACGGAGGACGAGACGGCCAGCTATGTCCGCCACCGCCTGGCCGTGGCGGGCAGCACGGCGCAGACGCCGTTCGCGCCCCGTTTGATGGCGTCCATCCATGCCTTGAGCAAGGGAGTGCCGCGCCGCATCAACCTGCTGTGCGACCGCGCGCTGCTGGGTGCCTACGTGGAAAACCAGCCGCAGGTGACGCGCCAGATATTGCGCCGTGCCGCCGAGGAAGTGTTTGCGGAAGAGGGCAAGCCGGCTGCCGGACGGGGCTTGCGCTGGCCGCACGTGGCCGGCGGCGTGCTGGCTGGCGCGCTGGTGACGGCCGCGCTGGCCTGGCATTTCATGCCGCACGCGCCTGCCACGGTGGCAGTGGCGAAAGCGCCTGCCGTGGCGGCGCCCGTTGCCGCCGCTGTTCCTGCGAAGGCGCCTGCGCCTGCGCCCGCGAGCGTGCCGGACCGCAACGCCGTGCTGCGCCAGCTGGCCGCCCTGTGGGGCGAGCAGTTGCCGGCCGGCGACGCTTGCCAGGCGGGCGCGCGCGCCGGCCTGCGCTGTTTGCACAGCCGTGGCGGCATCGCCGAACTGCGCGTGCTGGACACTCCCGCCATGCTGGCCTTGCGCGATGCGGGTGGCACGGAACAGCCGGCGCTGCTGACGCGCCTGCAGGATGATACCGCCACCTTGATGCTCGATGGCAAGCAGATCAGCTTGCCGCTGGCCCAGCTGGCGCAGCGCAGCGATGGCAGTTTTACCACCTTCTGGCGCGCCCCGCGCGTCTGGCGCGACGAAGTGCCGCTGGGCGCCCGCGGCGCCGACGTGGACTGGCTGGCGCAGCGCCTGGCGCAGCAGCGGGGCTTGCCGGCGCCGGCCGCCAATCTGCCGCTCGATGCCGAGATGCAAGGCCAGTTGCGCGCTTTCCAGCAAAGCCAGAACCTGCGGGCCGATGGCCTGGCGGGCCCGAAAACATATATACGCCTGAGGCAACTGGGCGACAACGCGGAGCCGCGCCTGAGCGGTGCTGCTCCTGCCGTGGCGGCGCCCGCCGCGACGGCGATGGTGGCGGGGAAATAAGATGTCCTACATACTTGAAGCACTGAAAAAATCGCAAGCCGAGCGCCAGCTGGGCGAGTTGCCGTCGATCCACGCACCGCAAGTGCAGCTGCACGATGGCGCGGCGTCCGGCGCGGCGCGGCGCGCGCCCGTCTGGCTGGCGCTGGGCGGCGTGACGGTGGCCGTGGCTGCCGCACTGCTGCTGTGGCAGCCGTGGCAGGCGGGTGCTGCTGCGCCTGTAGCCGTACCTGTTCCCTTACCAGCTGCCGCGCCTGCCGTGCTGGCCCAGGCTGTGCCAGCGCCGATGCCGGTAGTCCCTGTGCCCGTGGCGGCCCCGCCGGCGGTCGCCGCGCCCGTGCCCGTGCCGCCGGCGGCCACCGCCGCGCCCGTACACCATGCCAGGCCCGTGGCGGAACCGAAGCAGGAAACGCCGGGCCAGGCCGCGCTGCCGCCCGTTACGGCCCCGGCGCCTGCCGTGCCCGTGCCCGCGCCTGCAGCCGAAGAGGCCGTGCCCGGCATGCGCGACTTGCCCGAGCCGATACAGCGGCAAATTCCCCCGATCGCCATCGGCGGCTATATTTATTCGAAGAATCCGGCCGACCGTTTGCTGCTGATCGACAAGGTGCTGCGCCACGAAGGCGAGGAACTGGCGCCTGGCCTGGTGCTGGAAAAGCTGCAGCCGAAGGCGGCCATCTTCAGTTTCAAGGGCTACCGCTACCGCGTGCCGTATTGAGTTGTTGCACATCAAGGCAGGGGTACAGTAGCTGAATCATACTGGCCTGGCCTGGTCGAACCAGGATTGCCGCGTCCGTGCGCGCGGCCGGGGAGGTCCCATGATTGCTGCTGCCGGTGAGGGTGTGCTTGATGCGGATGCGCCGGGAAACCTGGCGCGCATCGAGCATATCGTCGTGCTGATGATGGAAAACCGTTCGTTCGACCACATGCTCGGCTACCTGAGCCTGGAAGGCGGGCGTGCCGATATCGACGGCTTGCAGGCCAGCCATGCCAACGTGCATGCGGGCGTGACGTATCCCGTGCACCATTTGCGGCGCACGGCCTTCGGCCCGCAGCAAGACCCGTCGCATACGGGCCAGTCGGTGGCGCAGCAATTGCAAAACAATAACGGCGGCTTCGTCGACGACTATGCGCAAACGCATCCGGGCGACCCCGACATCGACCTGGTGATGGGTTACTACAATGGGGCCGACTTGCCCATGTACGATTTCCTGGCGCAGCAGTTTTGCGTCTGCGACCGCTGCTACAGTTCCGTGCCGGGCGCTACCTGGCCCAACCGTTTGTATGCGGTCAGCGGCAAGGCGGCCGGCAGCAAGGATAGCAAGCGCGTGCCCCTGTATGCGAACAAGTCCTTCGTGCGGCACCTGGACCGCGCCCAGATCGGCTGGAAATTTTATTCCGCCTGGAAGCCCTGGAGCCTGGCCTTCAGCGACGACCATTACCGCTCGTCCGAGTGGTACGAACCGTTCGGTTCCAGCGCGCGCCGCTATGGCTTCATCGGCGATGCGCTGGCCGGCACCTTGCCCCCGGTCAGCTGGATCGATCCGCATTTCTTTGAAAACGACGACCACCCGCCGGCCGATATCCGCGCCGGCCAGGCGCTGGTGGCGCAGGTCTACCAGGCCCTGTCGCGCGGTCCCGCCTGGGCGCGCACCTTGCTGATCCTCAGCTATGACGAGCACGGCGGCTTTTTCGACCATGTGCCGCCGCCCGCCGCCGCCGACGACGACCCCGCGTTTCGCCAGTATGGCGTGCGCGTGCCCATGCTGCTCGTGTCGCCGCTGATCGCGCCGGGCAGCGTCAGCCACCAGGTGGTCGACCACACGTCGATTATCAAAACCATCCTGCAGCGCTTTTGCCGCGCCGCCGATGGCAGCTTGCCCCAGATGGGCGCGCGCGTGGCGGCCGCCAGCGGCCTGGGCGCCGTGCTGACCCTGGTGCAGCCCCGCGCGGCGCCGGCCGTGCCCGCGACAGTGCTGGCGCAGCGCGCCGCCTGGGAAGCGGATGTGCGGGCCCGGGATTTCGCCCCGCTGACGCCCGCCTGCCAGCCCGCCGCTGACCTGGCGACGGCTGGCGAGCTGGACGCTGCTGCCGCCGTGCCCGCGCTCTCCGATGCCGAGGCGGGCGCGCTTGCCGCGCATCGGCAATTGGCGCGCATGGCCAGGAATGTGCAGGCGCAGAATGGGAAAAATACGGGGAGAAATGCGGGAAAAAATGTGGCCCAGCCGGCAGGCCGGCGCCGGCGGCAGGGTGGCAAGCCGGCCCCCGCCGGCGCCGGGAATGGGGGGAAATCCGGAGGCGCTTGATTTGGGCGATGAGCCAGGCACTGGGCAATGCAATGCGCTGGGCAATGCGCGGGTGGGGCTGCGTATAATCATTCCTTCTCAATCAAGGAGTGACCATGCACGATGCGATGCCCGCACACCCGGTACTGGGGGTGATCGGCCGTTCCGGTAGCGGCAAGACGACCCTGCTGGAATTTGTGGTGAAGGAACTGGCGGCGCGCGGCTTGCGCGTCAACCTGGTCAAGCACAGCCACCATGACCTGGCGCTGGAGCCGCCGCAAAAGGACAGCGCCCGCCTGCGCCTGGCGGGCGCGGCGGAAGTGCTGGTGGCGTCGCCGTATCGCTTTGCCATCGTGCATGAGCTGCGCGGCGCGCCGGAACCGAGCCTGGCGCAGCAATTGGCCCGCATGGGGCCGGCAGACCTGACCCTGGTCGAGGGCTTCAAGACGGATCCCATCCCCAAGCTGGAAGTGTTTCGCCCGGAAGTGGGGCAAGCGCCCCTGTATCCGCATGACCCGCATGTGATCGCCGTCGCCTCCGACAGCCCGGCACCGGACGATCTGCGCGAGGGCGTGCAATGGCTGGACTTGAATGCGCGCGAGCACGTGCTGGCCTGGCTGCTGCACAGGCTGGAAAAATAAGTTAAAGGTTTGCCGGCAGCATCCGTTAACAAGGGTAGAACCTCATTGGAGAAACGTATGGACGTCGCAAGCATTGCTCAACTGTCAACCACGATGGCGGAGACAGGCACGCGTCAAGCCGTCGGTTTGACTGTCCTGAAAAAAGCGCAGGATATTCAAAGTTCGACTGCCACTGCCTTGCTGGAAGCGCTGCCACCGATACAGTCGGCGCCGAGCCTGCCGGCTCACCTCGGTAACCGCATCAACACGACAGCCTGAGCGCAGGTCGGTAGCGCCCGTCCGGCGCTGGTCGTACCCATGCCCACACCACCGTCATCGACGGTGGCGCGTGGGTGTTTTTGTTTGTCTTTTCGCCTTCCTCCCGTCTCCGTTCGCCATAACCCGGCCGATTCAGTAGAATGACGTCCATCACCTCGCGTTGTCCATCGTGCAGCCCGGGGCGTGTCCACTTTACTTTGACCCATGCAAGAGGATTCCCCATGAACAAACGTCAAGCTCTTATCGCCGCCGCCCTCGCGGGCCTGTGCGCCGGCACCACCGTCAACGCGGCCGCCCACGATGGTCCCGCCCCCGGCGACAAGGAAAAATGCTATGGCGTGGCCAAGGCGGGGCAGAACGATTGCGCTTCGTCCGATGGCGCGCATTCCTGCGCGGGCCAGGCGGAGGCGGACAACTTGCCCACGGAATGGGCGTATGTTGCCAAGGGCACGTGCGAACAGGCGGGCGGCTCCGTGAAACCCGTCAAGGCCGCCAAGGCTGCCAAGCCGGCCACGCAGCCCTGAGCGTCCGCCGCCCGCCCATGCCGCCGCCCGTCCTCGCGCTAGCCGGCGCCGGCGTCGGCTTGCGCGCTGCGCACTACCGCGACTTCCTGGCGCGCCGGCCCAAGGTCGGCTGGCTGGAAGTGCACACTGAAAATTATCTGCAGCCTTCGGGCTGGGACTGGCATGTGCTGCAAACCCTGCGCCAGGATTACCCGCTCAGCCTGCATGGCGTGGGCCTGGGCCTGGGATCCGTCCGGGGCTTTTCCGAAGCCCATCTGCAGCGCGTGCGCGCGGTGGTGGAAGGCATCGAGCCGGCCCTCGTGTCGGAACACCTGTGCTGGGGCGCCGTGGCGCAGCAGCAACTCAATGATCTGTTGCCGCTGGCCTTGAATGGCACCGCCCTCGATTTACTGTGCGCAAGAGTAGGGCAGGTGCAGGATGTGCTGAAAAGGCCGATCTTGCTGGAGAATGTCTCCACTTACCTGCGTTTTGCCGACGATGCCATGAGCGAAGCGCAATTCCTGACGGAACTGGCGCGCCGCAGCGGCTGCGGGCTGCTGCTCGATATCAATAACCTGTATGTGAACCAGTGCAATCACGGCGAAGACGCCTTGGCGGCCATGCAAGCCATCGCGCCGGGCAGCGTGGGCGAGCTGCACCTGGGCGGCCACTTGCTGACGCCGCACGCCGTGATCGACCATCACGGCGCCGCCGTGGCCGATCCCGTCTGGGAGTTATATGCGGCCGCCTTGCAGCGCTTTGGCGCCGTGCCCACCCTGGTCGAATGGGACACGGATTTGCCGCCGCTCGATATCCTGCTGGGCGAGGCAGACAAGGCGCAAGCCATGCTGGCGCGCCACGCGCAACATGCGCCGTGGCACGCGATGCCGCCGCTGCCGTCACCGCCGCCGGCCGCGTCGCCAGGCGCGCTGGCTGCTGGCCAGCAAGCGTTCGCCACCGCCTTGCTCGATACAGCGGCAGTCCTGCCAGCGTTCGCGGGAGACGTGGTGCCGCAGCGTTTTTCACTGTACCGTGGCAACTTGAGCGCCGCCTGGCGCCGCACGCTGGCGCACGCCTATCCCGTCGTGCTGGCGCTGGTGGGCGAGGATTTCTTTGGCGGCCTGGCGCGTGCGTATGGGCGTAAAATGCCATCCGATAGCGCCGATTTGAATCAGTTTGGCGCCCGTTTCGCCGATTTTCTTGCTGCGTTCCCGCCTGTGGATGAGCTGCCTTACCTGCCGGACATGGCGCGCCTGGAATGGGCCTTGCACCTGGCCCATTACGCGGCCGATGCGCAGGCACTGGTGCCCGAGTCGCTGGCCGCCTTGCACCCGGATCAGCTGGAAGCGCGCCGTTTTACCCTGCATCCCGCTTGCGCCTTGCTGGCGTCCGGCTGGCAGGTGGCGGCCATGTGGCAGGCGCATCAGGAGGGGGACGGTTCGGCGATGTTTCCGCAAGATCTGCAGGTGGCGAGCTGCGCACTGGTGTGCCGGCCGCGCTGGAAGGCGCAGGTGCTGGTACTGGATGCGGCTGAGCATGCCGCCTTGCAAGCCTTGCGGCAGGGGCAGACGTTCGGCGCCGCGCTCGATGCGGCGTTCGAGCTGGATCCGGCCTTCGACCTGGCCGCGCACTTGCGCCAATGGCTGGCGCATGCGGTGCTAGTGGCGTCACTATGACTCGAAGGCCCGCAGCAGGCGCGCTTCGCCCGTCTGATCGCGGTACAGGGCATTCGCGGTCAGGGTGGCGTCCATCATGCGGGTGACTTGCTCCTCTTCAAAGCGGGCAAGCTCGGCAGTGGCCGCGACGAGGGCCAGTTGCAGCCTGGCACGCGCACTCTGGTACAGGCTGCTGGTATATTTGTCTGTGTTGCGCAGTAATTCTTCCGCGTTTTCTATTACCTGGCGCAAGTCGCCGATCAGGCGTTCCTGGCTGCGCGTACCTTGTTCGGGATGGTCCATGGCGCTTCCCTTCTGCAATCGATATTTATCTGACAATAACGACGTGTCGCAGCTTGACTTGGGCAGCCGGGCTGGCAGGGGTGCTGGCTGGACGCATGGGGCTGCTTTCGCACCCCATGCCGGTATCAAACGGGGCCGACGACCGTGATACGGATATCGCCCACGCTGACCACCTGACCGGCGCGGATCTTGGCGGTCTTGCGCAATTCCTTCTTGCCATCGACCTTCACCACGCCGCTATCGACCATGACCTTGCCTGCGCCACCGCTGTCGCACAGGCCGACCAGCTTCAGCAGCTGGTTCAGCTCGACGAACTCGGATGTTAAATCAAAGCTTACTTTTTGCATTGTATCCCTTATTGCAACGATGTGTTTTCAACACTGAATGACAGTGTCAACTAAGGTCATAGTTTACATGAAGCGAGGGGGAATGCAGGCTGAGCCTTAACTTTTGTTGGGCTGCGTCATCTCCAGGGGAACGATCCATGCACTGAATTGCTCTTCCGTCACAAAGCCCAGGGCCAGCGCCGCTTGTTTCAGGGTCGTGCCTTCGTGCTGGGCCTGTTTGGCGATTTGCGCCGCCTTGTCGTAGCCGATGTGCGGTGCCAGCGCCGTGACCAGCATCAATGAGCGTTCCATCAGTTCGGCGATGCGACCACGGTTCGGTGCGATGCCGTGCGCGCAATGCTCGTCGAAGCTGCGCATGCCGTCCCCGAGCAGGCGCGCACTTTGCAGGAAGTTGTGCGCGATCAAGGGCTTGAAGACGTTCAGCTCGAAATTGCCCGAGGCGCCGCCCACCGTGATGGCGACGTCGTTGCCGAATACCTGGCAGCACAGCATGGTCAGCGCTTCGCACTGGGTGGGATTGACCTTGCCCGGCATGATGGAGCTGCCCGGCTCGTTTTCGGGGATGGTGATTTCGCCGAGGCCGGAACGGGGGCCGGACGCCATCCAGCGCACGTCGTTGGCGATTTTCATCAGGGCCGTGGCCAGGGTTTTCAAGGCGCCATGGGCGGCGACCAAGGCATCGTGGGCGGCCAGGGCGGCAAACTTGTTGCTGGCCGTTTCGAAAGGCTGGCCCGTCAGGCGCGCCAGTTCGGCAGCGATGCGGCCGGCAAATTCCACGTGGGCATTCAATCCCGTGCCGACGGCCGTGCCGCCGGCGGCCAGCTGCAGCAGCGGCGGCAACGCTGCCGTGATGATGTGCTCGGCAAAGTCCAGCTGCGCCACGTAGCCGGAAAATTCCTGGCCCAGGGTCAAGGGCGTGGCATCCTGTAAATGCGTGCGGCCGATCTTGACGATGTCGGCAAACTCCGTCGCTTTCGCGTCCAGGGTGGCGCGCAGCTGGCGCAGCGGCGGCAAGACGGTGTGGGCGACGGCCAGCGCGGCCGCCACGTGTATGGCGGTGGGAAAGATGTCGTTCGATGACTGGCCCAGGTTGACGTCGTCGTTCGGGTGCAGCAGGCGCTCGGCACCCCGCAAGCCGCCGATCAGCTCGGAGCCGCGGTTGGCCAGCACTTCGTTCATGTTCATATTGCTTTGCGTGCCGGAACCCGTCTGCCAGACGGCCAGCGGGAATTCCCCGTCATGCTTACCGGCCAGTACTTCGTCGGCCGCCTGCGTGATGGCGATGGCTTTTTTGCCATCCAGTAATCCCAGGTCCAGGTTGACGTGGGCGGCCGCGCGCTTGACGGTGGCCAGGGCGGCGATCAGTTCGGGCGGCATCTTTTCCGTGGAGATATGGAAGTGCTCAAGCGAGCGCTGCGTTTGCGCTCCCCAAAGCCGGTCGGCGGGTACGTCGATCGGGCCGAAACTGTCGCGTTCGATTCTGCTACTCATGGCATCCCTTTCATCGATGGAGGTGGATCGAGTGTACTCCAGACGTCAAAAAGGCACAGGATGATGCTGTATTGCATCATTTTTGCCTTGGCTCATCTATATTTTTGCGATTTCCTGCCGTTAAAGACAGGCGAGTCTCCATTATTTATCTTGTTATCAAAGCGATCAGTCCATGCAGAGCAGCATCTTTCCCCGTTGGTCCCTGATCGCGTGCGCCGCCGCCAGCCTGGCCTTGCCGCCCGTCATGGCGGCCGAACTGGGCGACATGGCCGTGCTGTCGCACGTGGGCCAGCCCTTGCTGGCCGAGATCGAACTGACGGCGCTGGCGCCCGAGGAAGCCGGCGGCGTGGCCGTGCGCCTGGCTTCGCCCGATGTGTACCGGGGTGGCGGCATCGGCATGGACGCCGCCCTGCAAACCTTGGCGATCAGTCCGTTTGAACGCGGTGGACGCCACTATGTGCGCGTGACCACCCGGCAAGCGATCCAGGCTGGCCACGTGCATCTGTATTTGTTGCTGGGCAGTGGCAATGGTGCCGTCGTGCGCCTGGGCACCTTGTGGCTGACGCCGGCGCCGCCCGCTGCCGCCAGTGCGCCAGCCAGGCAAGCTGTTCCGGCGCCCGCGCCAGTGCCCGCGCTCATGCCTGTAGCGCCGCCGCGCGCCGTGGCCGGAGCGCCGCCGCCCGATGCTGCCGCGCTGGCGGCCCGCGCGCGCGCCGAGGGTCTGGTGCGTCCGGCCCGCGTGTTCGTGCCGCCGCCCGCCGCGCCTGCGCCAGCCGCTCCCGCGCTGCGTCCGCCGCCGTTGCGCCGCGCCACGGCGCCCGTGGCCGCCTGCGCGCCGCAGGCCGATGCCGGGCAGGCGGCAGCGTGCGTGGCGCTGGACGAGAAAAATACGGCCCTGAATGACAAGCTCGGCGAATTGGAGGGCAAGATCGGCGCCTTGCAAAAGGCGCTGGCGCTGCCTGCCGCCGCGGCCGTGCCGCCTGCTGCCGCGCCAGCCGTGGCGGAAGCGCCCCATGCCAAGCCCAAGCCCCTGCACGCGGCGCCGGCTGCCGACAAGGAAAAGAAGCCGGGTGGCAACGGCTTGCTGTGGCTCGGTGTCGGCACCTTGCTCTTCCTGCTGGTGACGGCGCTCATCGTGTATGCCGTGCGCAAGCGCAGGCAAGGGGCGGGGCCGGGCACGCCGTCGAAATACTGGGTTTTGCTGCGCAAGCCGTTCGGCCGCAGGAAGAAGGATGTGCCCGTGCTGACGGAAGCGGTGGAGGAGGAAGCGGCCGCGCCGGAAGCGGAGCCGTTCTCGCGTTAATGCCGCTGCAAGGCCGCACCCCAATTTGATATAAAAAAAGATATTGAAAAAATACATGGGAACGCTTGCCAATCACGTTGCCTGTTTCTTAAAGATGGTGCTATGATTAATTCAGTGGACTTGCTCTACGACAAAACAGCCCCAGCCTGGCGCAGTCACCAACGATAGTGTGGCGCGGCAAACAGGTGTAGCGTTGCATAAACGCCTGGGTCTGGAAGCGGTTCGCGATGCCGACGATGTGCTCGCGAACGCCGGATGCAACCGGCAGCGAGGCGACGCCAGGAGATACCTGGGGCTCGCCTTCCAAATTCCCCTCCTTGCTTTTTGGGCGCCGCAGATGGCGCGCTCCCTGGCACGGCGGCAGACGTAAAAAAAGCACCCTCGGGTGCTTTTATCGTTTCTGATGCGGCTGCTTCTTACATGCGGGCGCGCGATCCCGGCATGGCGTTCGACAGCTGCGTCATCCACGGTTCCGTGATGGCGCGGATTTCGCGGTCGTTTGCCAGGATTTGCTTGAGCAAATCGATCTTGCGCTGGCGCGAGGCGCCGGCCTGGGCAGGCATGCTGCCCGCCATGGTCGCGCTGGCGGCGCTGGCGCACTGGTTTTCCAGGGTATCCAAGCCATCCCAGTCGCTCGAACGTGCGGCCACGACCATTTTGTTGGTCATTCCTGCAATATTTTCATACATCGAGAGAACGTCGTTGGAGGTCATGAGCACACCCGTAACTAGTGAATGGATTACCGCTTGTCTAGATTAACGGCGGGTCCAACGGGAACTTGAGGGTGTTTTTGAAAAAAAAGTGAAAATAATTTGCCTGATTTTGGCGTGCCGCCGGAATCGCCCGCAAACCCGCATGGATGCTGGGGTGGCGATACCGGCAGCGGTGGATTTATTTGACGAGTTCTTCCAACCCTGCGCTCAGTTCGGCAGGCGGCGGCATCTTGTCGACCAGCACGGAGGGCGGTAAACCCAGCGCTTCAGCCACTTCATTCGGGTAGCAGGCGATGATTTCTTCATTGCTCAACGCATTTTCCTCGATGCGCGCGCGCCAGGCGGCCAGGTGGATGATGGCGGCCAGGCGGTTCAACGGCGCCTTGGCCAGCGGATCGGGAAAGGCGGCGATGGCCTCGGCAAAGGCGGGCGGAAACTTCCAGCGGCGCGCCAGTTCGGCGCCCACTTGCGCATAGTCATAGCCCAGCGATACCCGTTCCGCATCGAGCCGGCGCGCATCGAGCGGCGGTGCGATCTTGTCGAGCTGCATGGCTTGCTCGGGCATGACGGCATGGATCACCAGTTGTCCGATCGCATGCATCATGCCGATGGTGAACGCCAGGTCCTGGTTGTCACCCGTCTGCCTGGCGATCCAGCGGGCCGACACGGCGCTGTGCAGGCTGTAGCGCCAGAACTGCTGCAGATTCAGTCCGGGCACGGTCTTGAATCCGCTGACCAGGCCCGAGCTGATGACGAGGGTGCGCACGGTCACAAAACCGAGCATCAGCACGGCGTCTTCCACCGTGCCGATGCTGCGCGAGACGTGGTAATAGGCCGAATTGGCCAGCCGCAGCAGCTTGGCGCTCAGCACAGGATCCGCGCTCAGCTGGCGCGCGATGTCTTCGGTGGCACAGGCGGGGTTGTCGAAACTGCGCACCAGTTCATCGACGATCTTCGGGGCGGCGGGCAGGGCGTGGGGATGCTGGAACAGCGCTTCCAGTTGCATGGCAATCTCCTTGGCGTTCGCGCGGTACGGGGTCGTGCAACTATATGCTGATTTTTTGTCCGCATGCAAAAAAGTTCAGGAGCGGATTTTGGGCGGGAAACAGGCTATGATTTCAGCCCTGGTTTCAGCTCATTTTCAGCTATTTCATCGAAAGGATCGCCATGCACGGTTTGCGTTTTTCCTGGTCCCGGACGCCAGTCCAGGCCGCCATCGTCCTCGCCCTGGCCGGCGCCTCGCTGACCGGTTTTCCCGCCCAGGCGCATGGCCAGCAAGCGGCCGTGCCCGCTGCCGCGAAGACCTTGCCCGGCGACGATTTCTACGATTACGTGAATGGCGACTGGCTGCGCAGCACGGAAATTCCCGCCGACCGCAGCAGCTGGGGCTCGTTTGCCATCCTGTCCAACGCCACCAACGAACGCATCATCGGCCTCGTCGAAGGCCTGGCCGCTACGCCGCAGGCGGACGCGTCCGCGCGCCAGGTCAGTGATTTTTACCGTTCCTGGATGGATGAAGCGGCTATCGAAGCGAAAGGCTGGGCGCCGATCAAGCCCTTGTTGAGCAAGATCAATGGCATACGCGACCGGGCAGGGCTGGCCCGCGCGCTGGGCGAAAGCTTGCGCGCCGATGTCGATCCGCTCAACGCCACCAATTTTTATACGGAAAACCTGTTCGGCCTGTGGGTGGCGCAAGACTTGAACGACACCACGCGCAACGTGGCCTACCTGCTGCAAGGCGGGCTGGGTTTGCCCGACCGCGCCTTCTACCAGGGCGACAGCGCCCGCATGCAGGGCTTGCGCGCCGGCTACCAGGCGCATATCGCCGCCATGCTCAAGCAGGCCGGCTACGGCGATGCGCCGGCCCGCGCCGCGCGCGTGTTTGCGCTGGAACAACAAATTGCCGCGAGTCACGCTAGCCGCGAGGATTCGGCCGATGTCGTCAAGGGCAACAACGCGTGGCGCGCCGCCGACTTCGCCAGCAAGGCACCGGGCCTGGACTGGAAAGCCTTCTTCCAGGCGGCAGGGCTGGGCCAGCAGACGGATTTCATCGTCTGGCACCCGTCGGCCATGACGGGCAGCGCCGCGCTGGTGGCGAGCGTGCCGCTGGCCACGTGGAAAGATTTCCTGGCCTTCCACGCGATCAACCATTTCAGCACCACCTTGCCGAAGGCGGCCGCCGACCAGCGCTTCGCCTTCTATGGCAGCACCCTGAGCGGCACGCCGCAGCAGTCGCTGCGCAGCAAGCGCGCGCTGGCCGCGACGAATGCGGCCCTGAGCGACGCCGTCGGCAAGCTGTACGTCGAGCGCTATTTCCCACCGGAATCGAAAGCCCGCGTGCAAGACATGGTGACGAATATCGTCGCCGCCTTCTCGCGCCGCATCGACAAGCTGGACTGGATGGCGCCGGCCACCAAGGCGCAGGCGCAGGAAAAACTGCAAACCCTGTACGTGGGCGTGGGCTACCCGGAACGGTGGGAAAACTACGCGGGCTTGCGCGTGGTGCGCGGCGATGCGCTGGGCAATGTGCAGCGGGCCGAGCAGTTTCATTACCGGCAGGAACTGGCCAGGCTGGGCCAGGCGCCCGACCGCAAGGCCTGGGCCATGCCGGCGCAGCTGGTCAACGCCGTCAACCTGCCGCTGCAAAATGCGCTCAATTTCCCCGCCGCCATCCTGCAACCGCCGTTTTTCGACCCGCAAGCGTCCGACGCGGCCAACTATGGCGGCATCGGCGCCACCATCGGCCACGAGATCAGCCACAGCTTCGACGACCAGGGCGCGCAGTTCGACGCCCAGGGCAAGTTGCGCGACTGGTGGACGCCGGCCGACCTGGCGCATTTCCAGTCGGCATCCAAGCAGTTGGTGGCGCAGTTCGCCGCCTATAAACCGTTCCCCGACCTGGCCGTGAATGGCCAGCTGACCCTGAGCGAAAACCTGGCCGACCTGGCCGGCGTGGCGGCCGCGCATGATGCGTTTGCGCTATCGCAACAGGGCAAGCCGGCGCAGGCGGACGCCGACCGCGCATTCTTCATCGGCTACGGCGTCAGCTGGCGCAGCAAGGCGCGCGAAGCGGCGGCGCGCCAGCAAATCCTCACGGATGGCCATGCGCCGGCGCAATACCGCGCCGCCACCGTGCGCAACCTCGACGCCTGGTATCCGGCCTTCGACGTCCAGCCGGGGCAGCAGCTGTACCTGGCGCCGGAACAGCGCGTGCGCGTCTGGTAGACAATGTGGACGGTGCCGGACGCGCAATGCGCCGGCGCCGTAAAATGGCGTGATTACTGATTGGAGCGCCATGAAGCCGACCTCGCAAGACCAGCAAGATCCCATCCACGCCATCACGGGCCGCACCCTGGCCCATTACGACGCCAGCGCCGAGCAGTTTTTCGAAGGCACGCGCGACCATGACGTCAGCCAGAACATTAGCGCGCTGCTGAACGCCATCGGCAAGCCCGCACCGCTGGCGATTCTCGACCTCGGTTGCGGCCCCGGCCGCGATCTGAAGGCGTTTACGGGCCTGGGCCACCATGCGACGGGCGTCGATGGCTGTCCCCGTTTCGTCGGGATGGCGCGCGCCTACAGCGGCTGTACCGTGTGGCAGCAGGATTTCGTCGACCTCGATTTGCCGGCCGCACACTTCGACGGCGTGTTCGCGAATGCCGTGCTGTTCCACGTGCCCAGCGCCGCCTTGCCCGGCGTGCTGCGCGCTTTGTACGCGTGCCTGAAACCGGGCGGCGTGCTGTTCAGCTCGAACCCGCGCGGGCAGAACGAGGAAGGCTGGAATGGCGCGCGCTACGGCAGTTATCACGACGAAGCGACGTGGGCCGCCTACGTGCAGGCGGCCGGCTTCAGCCTGGTCGAGCAGTACTACCGTCCGCCGGGCTTGCCGCGCGAGCAGCAGCCGTGGCTGGCCACCGTCTGGCGCAAGGATTTGACGGCCTGATCGACGATGTTGGCACTGTGTTAGGAACCGTACAGAGCCTTTGATCCCCACTGCGTACTATGGACACATCGACACGCAACAAGCAGCGTGTGAGCCGCAGTACCGGCCCTGATGGGCTGGACAACAGATGTACCAACTACAGTGAGGATCCATCATGAACAAAGATCAAGTCGAAGGTAAACTGAAGGAAGTCGGCGGTAAAATCCAGGAAGCCGCTGGCAAAGTCGTCGGCAGCGAAGAACAGCAAGCCAAGGGCCTGGCAAACCAGGTCGAAGGCAAAGTGCAGAAGAAAGTTGGCGATGTGAAAGAGGCGGTGGAAACTGTCACGCGCAAGCCATAATTTCTGCTCCAGTATAAAAAAACCGCCGCCTGTCGCAAGACAGGCGGCGGTTTTTTATTTGATACAGCGCAAGCTTACTGCGCTGGCTTCATCAGGTTTTGCTTGAAGAACAGCTCGATTTTCTTGTACACGTGGCGCTGGCCGGCGCGCGACGAGATGCCGTGCTTGGCGCCCGGATACGTCATCAGGTCGAATTGCACGCCACGGTTCACCAGCGCGTCGATCAGTCGCGTGCTGTTGCTGAACAAGACGTTGTCGTCGGCCATGCCGTGCACCAGCAGCAGCGGCGACTTCAGGCCGTCGAGGTGGGCGAACACGGTGCTGGCCTTGTAGCCGTCCACGTTTTCCTTCGGCATGCCGAGGAATTGCTCCGTGTAGTGGGTGTCGTACAGCGACCAGTCGGTCACGGGCGCCACCGACACGCCCATGGCGATCTTGTCCGATGCTGCCGACAGCAAACGCAGGGTCATGAAGCCGCCGTAACTCCAGCCGAACACGCCGATGCGTTTCGCATCGACGAAGCTTTGCTTGGCCAGCCAGTCGATGCCGACCAGCTGATCCGCCACTTCGGCCGCGCCCAGGTTGTGATAGATGGCGTCCGTGAACGCGCGCTCGCGGCGCGACGAGCCCCGGTTATCGAGGCGGAAGACGACGAAGCCTTGCTGCGCCATGTACTGGTCGAAGTTGTTGCCCCAGCGGCGCGCCACGTGCTGCGAGTGCGGGCCGCCATACGTCGACAGGTAGACGGGGTAGCGCTTGCCCGCGTCGAAATTCGACGGCTTGATGATCGAATAGTGCAGGGTCTGGCCATCGTTGGCCTTCAGGGTGCCGTACTCGGTCGGCAGGTGGTCGGCCTTGTACTTGGCGTACGGGTGGCTGGCGTTGAGCGCGTTTTCTTCGAGCCAGCCCACCATGGCGCCGTCCGGGCGGCGGATGCTCACCTGCGGCGGCGTGGCCGGGTCGGAATACGTGTCGACGAAGACTTCGCCATTGCGCGAGAACGTCGTGTCGTGCCAGCCGTCGGCCTTGGTGACGCGCTGCGGCTTGTCGGCCGTGCTGCCGTCGAGGGCCAGGGCGTAGGTCTGCTTGTCGATCACGGCGTCGCGGTTCGACGACACGAACACTTTACCCGTCTTCTGGTTCACGGCCAGCACGCTGTCGATGCCCCACTCGCCGGAAGTGACCGGGTGCAGCAGCTTGCCGCCCATGTCGTACAGGTACAGATGGTTGCGGCCCGTGCGCTCGGACGACCACAGGAAGGTGCCGTTCGACAGGAAGCGCAGGTCGTCATGGATGCTGACCCAGGTTGTCGACGTTTCCGTCAGCAAGGTGCGCTGCGCCAGGGTAGCCGCATCGACGGCGACCAGGTCCAGGGTCTTCTGGTCGCGCGACTGGCGCTGGTAGACCAGCGATTTGCTGTCCGCGCTCCAGTCGGCGCGCACCAGGTAGATGTCCGGGTTCGTGCCCAGGTCCACCTGGCGCTGCGCGCCCGTTTCCGGCGAGACGATCAGCAGTTGCACCAGCACGTTCGGGTCGCCGGCGGCAGGGTAGCGCTGCTCGACGACGTCGGTGCGGTCGGCGAAGATTTCGAAGCGGCGCACGACGGGCACGGGCGCTTCGTCGTAGCGTTTATAGGCGATGGCGGAATCGTCCGGCGCCCAGTAGTAGCCGGTGCGCTGGCCCATTTCTTCCTGCGCCACGAATTCGGCTTCGCCGTTGCGGATCGTGCCCTTGCCGTCGGTCGTCAGCTGGCGTTCCTTGTCCGTCTTGAGGTCGATCACGTAGATGTTTTGATCGCGCACAAACGACACGTAGCGGCCCTTCGGCGAGATTTTCGGATCGAGCACATTGCCCTTGGCGACCAGGCGCGCCTTGTCCGGGTGGGCCGCGTCGACCAGGTACAGATTGCCGGCCAGCGGCACCAGCAGCTGCTTGCCATCGGGCGACCAGCTGTAGCTGAGAATGCCGTTCAGGCTGGCCGTGCGCTCGCGTTCGCGGCGCGCCTGCTCTTCGGGCGAAATCGTTTCATTCGGCACCAGCGCCTTCGAGTCGATCAGGCGGTGCGTGCTCTTGTCCTTCAGCTTGAATTCCCACAGGTCGAGCTGGAACTGGTTGTCGGCGCGGCCGCGCAGGAAGGTGACGCGCTCGCCATCGGGCGAGACCTTCAGGTTGCGCACGCCGGGGCCGGCCAGCGCCGGATCGGCGTGGATGCGTTCCAGGGTCAGCTTTTCAGCCGATGCGGGAACGCTGGCCATCGCGGCCAGGAAACAAAGAATAAAACGCATGGATGTCTCGGTAGTTGGAAGGGAAGGGCACTGCATGTTAAGGCGAGCTTGAGCGTTGCCTAAGCGTAAGACGATACCAGAGCGTGCCTGTTTATGCGATAGCCCATGCCACGGAATATGGCGTTCCTGGCCATATTTCCTTCGTCAAAAATGTCCAGCAGCCGCCCATTCCATGGCGCTTTGCCCCGTTCAGGCCAATATCGTGCCTTCGATTACCGTCAGGCATGTGCCGCCTATCCAGGCGTGGCCATCGCGGAAAGTCACGGACACGCGGCCGTCGCGCTGCAGGCACGTGCCCTGGCGGACCGTGTAGTCGCTGCCCGCCAGCAGGTGCGCGATGCAGGCGTTGGCGCTGCCTGTGACGGGGTCTTCCACCAGCGCGCCATGCTCGCTGAGCAGCGCGCGCACTTCGTAATCGGCCGGCCCGCCTGCGCCGTGCGGGCCGTACAGCGCCAGGCCGTCGGCGCCGGCGGCGGCCAGCAATGGCGTCAGCGCGGCGATGTCGGCGCGCACGGCCAGGCAGGCGGCGGCGCTGGCCAGCGGCACGCACAGCCAGCGGATGCCCATGTCGGCGATGGTGGCGCCAGCGGCCAGTTCTCCGCCCAGCGCTGTTTGCAGCAGCGGCAGCAGATCCGGGGCGAGCGCGCGCGTGCTGCAGGACGGTGCCTGGAACGCCAGCACGCCGCCGGCGCCGCGTTCTATCTGCACCAGGCCGACGCCGCATTCCTGCACGATGCGCGCGCCCCTGGGCTGCATGCCCGCATCGAGCAGGGCGTGCGCCGTGCCCAGGGTCGGGTGGCCGGCGAACGGAAATTCCATCTCGGGCGAAAAAATCCGCACGCGGTAATCGGCGGCCGGGTCGCGCGGCGCCAGCACGAAGGTGGTTTCCGACAGGCCCGTCCAGCGCGCGATGGCCTGCATCTGCGCGGCGTCGAGGCCATCGGCGTCCAGCACGACGGCCAGCGGATTGCCCGAGAAGGGCGTGGTGCTGAAGACGTCGACTTGCCTGAAGGGGCGTGGTTGCGGCATGGTGTGCTCCTTGTGCATGGTGTGCTCCTTGTCTCAGGCTGCGCGCAGGCGCTGCAGCGACAATCGGTTCAGGTACCAGGTCAGCAGCACGGCGGCCACCGTCAGGCCCGTGACCAGGCCGATCCAGAAGCCGGCGGCGGCCATCGGTTCGGCCGGCGACCAGATGAAGCCTTGCGGCGCGAGGCCCAGCACATAGCCGATGGGCAGCGAGAAGCCCCAGAAGGCCAGCAGCTGGATCAGCATCGGCTGGCGCGTCACCTTGTAGCCGCGGATGGCGCAGGAAGTGGCCACCTGCGTGGCGTCCGACAGCTGGAACAGGGCGGCGAACAGCAGCAGTTGCGCGCACAGGGCCTGCACTTGCGGGTCGGACGTGTAGGCTTGCGCGATCTGGTGGCGGAAGACGGTGATCAGGGTGGCCGAGACGATGGCCGCCGTCAGCGACATGGCCACGCCCACCCACGAGATGAAGCGCGCGCGGCGCAAATTAGCTTCGCCCACGGCATGGCCCACGCGCGTGACGAGCGCGATGCCGAAGGTGAGCGGCACCATGAAGACGACGGACGAGAAATTGAGGGCAATCTGGTGCGCCGACACCTGGATCACGCCGAAGCGCGCCACCAGCAGGCTGATGACGCCAAAGGCGCTCACTTCGGCAAAATACGTGACGCCGATGGGCAGGCCCAGGCGCAGCATGGGGCCGATGGACGACAGCTGCGGCCATTCCCAGTGCGTGAACGGATACGTGGCGCGGTAGGCGGGCGCGATCCTGATCCACGCCAGCATGGCCAGCAGCATCATCCACACGCAGCAGGTGGTGGCCACGGCGCAGCCCACGCCGCCCAGTTTCGGCATGCCCCAGTGGCCGTAGATCAGCAGGTAGTTGACGAAAATATTCAGCGCCAGCGCGGCCAGCGCGATGACCATCACGGGCTTGGTCTGGTTGATGCTGGTGCTGTAGCCGTACAGCGCGCGGTAGGCGGCGAACGGCGGCAGCGCGCAGCTGATGATGTGCACGAACAGCTTGGCCTTGGATGCCACGGCGGGTTCCAGCATCAGGTGGTCGAATACCAGCGCAGCCATGTTCGTCAGCAAACATGCCACCAGGCCCACCAGGAGCGCCTTCCACAGCGACTGGCGCACGATGTGCGGCACCCGGTCGTGGCGTGCGGCGCCGATTTCATGCGCCACCAGCGTATTGATCGCCATCATGATGCCGCTCACCGTCACCAGTACGATGGACCAGATGGCCGCGCCCAGCGACACGGCTGCCAGTTCCTCGGGATTGGTATGCCCCGTCATGGCCACGTCGGCCGCGCCCATGCCGACGGTGGCCAGCTGGCCGATCAGGATGGGCCAGGCCAGCTTCCACAGCGAGGAAACTTCATTGCGGACGGCGGGCAGGGTGAACGAGGTCGTGTGTGGCATGGGCGGCAAGCTTGACTAAACACAAGATTCTACCGGCATTCGCCGTGCTTGTCCGACGCGGCGCCCCCGGCGCCCGCCACGGTAATCATTTGTTACAGCTAAGAATGCCAGTCGCGGATAGACTGCGCGCTCTATTTGGCAAAATGACCAAATAGTCAACCGCAATACCCTGACTATGGAGCAAGACCATGCTGAAACACACCCTGAGGTGCGCCCTGTTGCTGGGCGCCGCCATGACGGCCGAACTGGCCGGCGCCGGCGAACTGACCCTGTATTCGCGCGACGATTATCACGGCCGCTCGCAGACCGTGCGCGACGCCGTCGCCGACCTGGAAACCCTGCGCTTCAACGACACGACGCAAAGCATCCGCGTGCGCTCGGGCCGCTGGGAAGCGTGCGAGGAAGCCGATTTCCGCGGCGATTGCTTCCTGCTCGAGGCGGGCGAGTACCCGTCGCTCGATGGCCGCGCCAACAAGATCACGTCGCTGCGCGAAGTGCGCGGCGGCTGGGGCGGTCATCCGGGCCGCGACCGCGATTGGGAGCGCGACCGCGAGCGGGACCGCGACTGGGACGGCCGCCGCGAGCGTGACCGCGAGCGCGGCCATTTGCCGGGGCGTTCGCTGGGCGGCGAGCTGACCTTCTATACGCGCGACGATTTCGCCGGCCGTAGCTTGACCGTGCGCAATAGTTCGGCCGATTTGCGCGAACGCGACTTCAACGACACGGTGCAAAGCGTGCGCGTGCGCTCCGGCTACTGGGAAGTGTGCGAGGACGTGGGCTTCCGCGGCCGCTGCCGCACCCTCGAACCCGGCGAATATGCGAGCCTGGAGCGCATGAGCAACCGCATCTCCTCGGTGCGCGAAGTGCGCTGACGCGGGTCGCCTGGCAAGGCAAATGGTAATGGCAGGCTCCCGCGGGGGCCTGCCATTGCTTTTGGTAACAATTTATTGTGCTTTTCGCATACTTTGTTACACCGTTTTTTCTGCAGATGGCTACACTGGCATCAGTTGTCATGTCGATCACTTGCCTTTGCCGCCACCGGAGACCGCCCCATGAATCGCCCGTTCGCTTTTGCCCTGCTGTGCGCCAGTTCGCTGTTTGTCCACCTCGCGGCCCAGGCCGGCGAGATTCGCCTGTACACCGACGATAATTTCAAGGGCAGGGTGGTAGTCTTGCGCGATACGACCGATGACCTGTCGCGCGTCAATTTCAATGACACCGTGTCGAGCATCCAGGTCGAGTCGGGCAGTTGGGAAGTGTGCACGAATTCCGATTTCAAGGGCGATTGCAAGACGCTGGAACGGGGCGACTACCGCTCGATGCCGGGTATGAACGACAAAATTTCATCCGTGCGCGAAGTCGGCGGCAGCGGCAGCAGCGGCGGCGGCCGCCGCGCGGCACTGGAATTGTATGCGGACGGCGGCCAGCGCGGCGCGTCGGCCGGCATCAACGCGGACCGCGACGACCTGGTCGACATCCGCTTCAACGACCGCGCCAGCAGCGCGCGCATCGAATATGGCTACTGGCAGCTGTGCAGCGATTCCAACTACCGCGGCAGCTGCCGCGTGTTCGGGCCTGGCGGCCACGATGACCTGGGCAGCCTGAGCGGGCGCGTGTCGTCTGCGCGCCTCGTCGATCCGCGCGAAGAGAACCGTCCGCAAAATAACGAGGGACTGGTGGTGTTGTACGGCCGCGCGTTCCTGAAGGGGCCCGGGCTGCAGGTGAACCGCGACGTCAGCGACCTGGTGCACCTGAACTTCAATGACCAGGCCGCCTCCATCGCCATCCACGAAGGCACCTGGGAAGTGTGCTCGGACTCGCAGTTCAACGGCAGCTGCGAGCGCATGGGGCCGGGCAAGTATGAAACCCTGGGCGCGACGCTGGAAAAGCGCATTTCCTCGCTGCGTCGCCTGTACTGAGCGCGCGACCGGGCCTTCGCCGAGGCCTTGTATTTGTTACACTAACACCCTGGCGCAATCGCCAGGCAAATCATCACCAAAGAATGAAGAATGGAGTTAATCATGACGGGCCCTCTCAAACACGCGCTGGCATGCGCGGCGACCTTGCTGCTCTCGCTGGGGGCGCATGCGACCGCCCATGCGGGCGATATCACCTTGTTCGAAGACGTTGATTTCCGTGGCCGCGCGGTGAACCTGCGCGAGACGACGGACGATCTGTCGCGCTTTGGCTTCAACGACAAGGTGTCGAGCATCCTCGTGCGTTCAGGCACCTGGGACGTGTGCACCGATGCCGGCTTCCGCGGCAGGTGCAAGACCCTGGGGCCTGGCGAGTACAGCTCGATGCCCGGCATGAACGACGCCATCAGTTCGGTGCGCGAGTCGGGCCGCGGCGATGGCAACAATCCGGGACGCCCGGGACGCGACCCTGACCGCGGCAACGGCGGCTATGGCCGTGGCGGCTCGCTGGAAGTGTATTCGGGCGCGGGCCAGAATGGCGGCTCGGCACGGCTGAACCGCGATACGGACGATTTCGTCAGTATCGGCTTCAACGACCGCACCACCAGCATCGTCATCCATAACGGCTACTGGCAGCTGTGCAGCGATTCGAACTACAACGGCGTGTGCCGCATCTTCGGCCCTGGCCGCCACGACGACCTGGGGCGCGGCCTCGACGGGCGCGTTTCGTCGGCGCGCATGGTCGACGAGCGCGAGGCGCGCCGCCAGCAGCAATACGATAATCAGTACCAGCGGCCGCAGTACGACCAGCCGCAGTATCCGCAATACCAGCAGCCGCAATACCAGCAGCCGCAGTACCAGCAGCGCGGCGCCGTCCTGCTGTTCCCCGAAGCGGGCATGCGCGGCGAACCGCTGGCGCTGGACCGCAATGCGGAAGACCTGGTGCGCTACAACTTCAACGACCGCGCCTCGTCCATCGTCGTCAACGAGGGCCAGTGGGAAGTGTGCAGCGATTCGAACTTCCGTGGCCGCTGCGAAGTGATCGGGCCGGGCGAATACGGGCGCCTGAACAGCATGGAAAACCAGATTTCCTCGCTGCGCCGCGTGCGCTGACCGCGCCTTGACGCCTTGCTGACAGGCCGCCTGCCGGGAATGCCCCGCCAGGCGGCTTTTACATTCCCAGCCGTGTGCTGACATTTGCTTGCCCTTTGTTACACTCGCCGCCTGCCGCCTGGACTACACTGGCGAAAATGTCTCAGTATTGGAGTTGTCATGGTTCGATCTTTCCGCCCTGCGCTGTTGTGCGCCGCCACCTTCCTCGCCCCGCTGGCCGCCTTCGCGGGCGAAATCACCCTGTTCCAGGATGCCGGTTTCCGCGGCCGTCCCGTGACCCTGCGTTCCGACACGGGCGACCTGTCGCGCATGGGCTTTAACGACAAGACCTCCAGCATCATCGTGCGCTCGGGCACCTGGGAAGTGTGCAAGGATGCCAATTACCGGGGCAACTGCCGTACCTTCGGACCGGGCCGCTACGACAGCATGCCGGGCATGAACGATGCCGTTTCCTCGGTGCGCGAAGTGGGCCGCCCGGGCCACGGCGGCGGCGACCACCGTCCCTACCCGCCGCGCCCCGAGCGTCCTCATCCCGGTTATCCCGGCCACGGCGGCGGCCACCGTCCGGACATGAATGGCGCCGTGCTGCTGTTCCCCGATGCGGGCATGCGCGGCCGGCCCGTGCGCCTGGACCGCGAAGTGCATGACTTGAGCCGCTATGGCTTCAACGACCGCGCCGAATCGGTCGTCGTCAACTACGGCCGCTGGGAATTCTGCGTCGACGCCAATTTCCGCGGCCGCTGCGTGGTGATGGGGCCGGGTAGCTACGGCCGCCTGCACGGTGGTCTGGACCGCCGCATTTCCTCGCTGCGCCGCGTGCGCTGATTCCGCTGCCGGGCAGCGTCGTATTGTGCGCACGCTGTCCAGCGACTAATTCGTGTACTCTTCCCTCAGGCAGTTCAACCATGGGGAGCAGGCACGGTGGAATACAAGGACTACTACAAGGAACTGGGCGTCGAAAAGACGGCGACCGAGGCCGAGATCAAGAAGGCGTACCGCAAGCTGGTGCGCAAATACCATCCCGACGTGAGCAAGGAGCCGGACGCCGACAAGCGCACCAAGGCCCTGAACGAAGCCTACGGCGTGCTGGGCGACGCGGAAAAGCGCGCCGCCTACGATGAACTGGGCCGCAACCAGGGGGCGCAGGGCCAGCCTTTCCGCCCGCCGCCGGACTGGGGTTCGGGCTACGAATCGTCGGGCGCCGACGACAGCGACTTCTTTGCCGACCTGTTCGCCCATGTGGGCGGCCGGCGTCGCGCCAACAGCACTTTCCAGATGCAGGGCGAGGACAGCCACGCCGCCATCACCATCGACCTGCAGGACAGCTACCAGGGCGCCAGGCGCCACGTCGTCATGCGCGTGCCCGAAGCGGACGCCCAGGGCCACGTCGTCACGCGCGAGCGCACCCTGGAAGTGACGATACCGAAAGGCGTCACGGAAGGGCAGCAGCTGCGCATGAAGGGGCAGGGCCATCCGGGCAGCGGCGGCGCGCCCGCCGGCGACCTGTATCTGGAAATCCGCTTCCGGCCCGATGCGCGCTACAAGGTGGAAGGGCGCGACGTGTTCGAGACGGTGCCCGTGACGCCATGGGAAGCGGCGCTGGGCGGCGACATCGACGTGCCCACGCCTTCGGGCACGGTGTCCGTCAGCGTGCCGCCCAATTCGCAGACGGGGCGCAAGCTGCGCCTGAAGGGGCGCGGCATTCCCGCCGCCCAGCCGGGCGACCTGTATCTGCTGCTGGAAGTGGTGCTGCCGCCGGCGAACGACGACAAGGCGCGCGAACTGTATGCAACCATGGCGCGCGAGATGGCTTTCAATCCGCGCCAGAAGCTGGGAGGGTAAATCATGACAAACAAGGTAATTGGCGAACTGCTCGAAGACCGTGCCCTGAGCCTGGAGGAGCTGGCGCGCGCCTGCGCCGTGGAGCCGGACTGGGTGGTGCAGCATGTGCAGACGGGCGTGCTGCTGCAGGATGGGCCGCCGCCGGGTCAATGGACGGCGTGGCGCTTCACCAGCCTGGATCTGGTGCGCGCCCGCCGCCTGCACGAAATCGAATCCGTGTTCGACGCGAACGCGGACCTGGCCGCGCTGGTGGTCGATTTATCGGAAGAAGTGGCGCGCCTGCGCCGCCGCCTGCACGTGCTGGGCGTCGAGTAGCTTTTATTTACTCAGGCTCGCCGTGGCGCGCCACGGTGAGCCGCGCAATATAAAATTGCCCGTCGACGACCACCCGGTGCGGGATGCCGGCCACGTCGAAGCCGGGACCGCCGTCTTCCATCCATTCCTGCGCCAGCGAGTCGAACTGCTGCGGCGTCATGCGCAGCATCTGCGCCGTGATGACGAAGCGCGCGCCTGGTTTTTGCTTGTTGACGAAGTCGTCGATGCCGGCCATGGTGTTTCCTTTTGATACTGATCAATGTATGCGCGCATGATACCCGCCCGTGCGCGCATCTAAAAGACTTGTTCCAGCAACGGCAACTGCTCCGCAAACCGCTCCGTCAGCCACTTGCCCGCCTGGCCCGGCGGCGTGTCGGCGCGCTGGATCAGGTAAATCGGGTAATTTTCGCCGTTGTCGACGGCCAGCGGCAGGTGCACCAGGCGGCCGGCTTCCAGGTCGTCGCGCACCATCGCTTCGGGCATGTTGCCCCAGCCCAGGCCCGCGCGCAGCAGCGCGTGTTTTGATCCCAGGTCGCCCAGGCGCCAGTTGCGCAATCCCAGCACGCCGAAATCCTGGCCCTCCGTCAGCACGCTGCGGTCGCTGAGCACCAGCTGCACGTGCTCGCGCGCCACGCTGGACGCAATCGGCCCTTGCAGCTGCGCCAGCGCGTGGCTGGGCGCGGCCACGGGAATCAGGCGCACGTGGCCGACGGCCAGGCGTTCGAAGACGCTGGCCGTGGCCGTCATCCAGCCGCCCAGGCCGATGTGGCAGCTGCCATCCATCACCAGCTGCGCCACGGCGCCCATGGCTTCGATGCGCAGGCGCAGGGCGACGGTGGGGAACTGCGCCTGGAACGCCTCGAGCACGCGCACGAGCACGCAAGTGGGGAACATCACGTCGACCACCACCGATACTTCCGCTTCCAGCCCGCCGGCCAGCGCCTTGGCGCGCGCGCGCATGCCGTCGACCTTCAGCGCCACGGCGCGCGCGTCGGCCAGCAGGGCGCGGCCCGCGTCCGTCAGGGTGGGCTTGCGCTTGCCGCGGTCGAGCAGCACCACGTTCAGCTGTTCTTCCAGGTTGGCGATGGTGTAGCTGATCACCGACTGCGTGCGGTGCAGCTGGCGCGCCGCGTGGGCGAAACCGCCCGCGTCGATGACGGCGACGAACACGCGCAACTGGTCGAGCGAAGGCTGGCCCGGTTCTCTCATGGCAACTCCCTATCTAGAAATTCGATGCTAACCATTGATATTTATACGGTTTCATCGATGGTAGACCCGAACTATGCTGTATGCAAGGGCTGCGATGCGGCCATTCCCGTCACCCGTTTTCACAGGAGCACTTCATGAGCAAGGTTTTATACATCAATAGCAGCGTGCGCAACAGCGGTTCCCTGTCGCGCCAATTATCGGGCGAATTCGTCGCCAAACTGGCCGCGCAAGGCGCCAGCGTCGTCGAGCGCGACCTGGCGGCGCAGCCCGTGCCGCACCTGACGGAAGAGGTGATGGGCGCGTTCTTCACGCCGGCCGACCAGCGCAGCGCGCAGGCGGCAGCGGCCGTGCAATTGTCCGATACCCTGGTCGATGAATTGCTGGCCGCCGACGTGCTGGTGCTGGCCGCGCCCATGTACAATTTTTCCGTGCCGTCGACCCTGAAGGCGTGGATCGACCATGTGGCGCGCGCCGGCCGCACTTTTCAATATACGGCGACGGGTCCCGTCGGCCTGGCCACGGGCAAGAAAGCGTATATTTTCACGGCCAGCGGCGGCGTCTACAGCGCAGGCCCGGGCGCCGCGTATGACTACCTGAGCACCTATCTGCGCACGGCGCTGGGCTTCATCGGCATCACCGATATCGAGTTCGTGCAGGCGGAAGGCGTGGCCATGGGCGAGGACGCCGTCGCCAGCGCGATCGCCAAGGGCCGGGCCTCGATCGAGGCCCTGGCGGCCTGAGTCTGGCCCCGCCCTAGTTCCAAAGGGGGATTGCCAATCTGCCATGGTTGACATAAGCTTGCCGGCGGCACGCCCCGTGCCAGGCCGGCGAGCCGTTCGCCATGAAAGTCCCCCATGTACAAGTTGGCAAGCGCAGTACTGTTCGGATGTTCCCTGTTTTCAGCAGGCATGGCGCTGGCGCAGACCGCGCCCGCTGCACCACCTGCACCGCCCCACGTGGGCCGCCACGCCTCCACGCCCGAAGATATCCGCGCCATCGAGCAAGTCGTCGCCGACTTCCAGGCGGCGCTGGTCGCCAAGGACGTCAAGCTGCTGTCGTCGCTGATGCTGCACACCAACATCCTGTTCGCCTCGCCGGCCGACGACGGTTTCATCAAGAAAATGCGCGACACGACGGACGTCCACTTCGACGGCGTCGCGGCGGGCGGTTATGTCGCTTTCGCCAACTTCATCAAGCGCGAACCGCAGCGCACGGAAGAAAAATTCTACAACGTCAAGATCACCCAGGACCGCCATGTGGCGTGGGTCAACTTCGACTACGAATTCCTCGTCGGCGACAAATTATCGAACTATGGCGTGGAAGCATGGCAGATGGTCAAGCGCGACGGCGCATGGAAAATCCTCAGCGTCGTCTGGTCCATGCATTCCGCCGCCGAGGCAGGAAAATAGGGCCAGCCGTGCCGCGTCAGTCGCGCGGCAGTTCGCGGATTTCCACCGTCCCCCCTGCGTTCAGTACGGGGTTTCCGATTAACAATTTTTTAGCATCGTCTATACTTTCAGCTTGCACGCGTAGATAGCCTGACAAGTGTGGCGTGACCGCTCTGGCCTGGCCGGAGCGGTGCACGCAGATGCCGGGCCCGATGGAGCTGCCGCCGCAGAAGCGGCCGCTGGCCCTGAGCATGGCGAAGTAGTCTTCCCAGGCCGAGGTGGCGACGTCCATCGGTGTTTCCGTGTCGTCATGCATGAAGATGATGTAGTCATTCATCCTTTTTCTCCTGTGCCGCGTGATAAAAAGAGAGCTGAATCAAGTATCCCAAGCAATCGCGAGCGCATGGTTTTACCCTTACCGCGTCAGTCCGTAGAGACAAGCTGTCCGGCCATGTCATTTTTGGAGCGTACATCGTGCCGATAAAGTATGTTGATTTTTATGAGGTGAATTACACGGCAGAGCGCCTGCGGGGCTGCAAGCTGTGGGGCGCCTATGTCGCCATCTATGCCCCGTCGCCCAACCCCATGCACCGGGTGAACCTGGTGAAAAAGCGCAGGGTAGCGGCCGACCACCAGTTTACAACGGAAGCGGACGCCATGGCGGAAGCGGACGAGGCGGCCGTGAAGCTGGTCGAGCGGCGCCAGCGCCGCTATGTCTTCCACCCCTGACCTGGCTTGTTCAGGCGCAAGTTATTGCGAATGAGCACAGTCCTGGCGCCGGCTGGCCAGGCGCGCCAGCGAAGTTGCCCGTATTATGCAAGCTATCATGCAAGATATCGCCACGCCAGAGGACCGCCATGAAACGCCAGTTGCACCTGCTCGTCATCGACCCGCAAAACGATTTTTGCGACTTGCCCGCCACCTGGCTGCCGCCTGATGCGGCGCCGGCCCTGGCCGTGCCCGGCGCCCACGCCGACATGCTGCGCGTGGCGCAGCTGATCCGTGAAGCGGGCGGCGGCTTGACGCAGATCAGCATTACGCTTGACGCCCACCACCGCTACGACATCGCCCACCCCGCGTTCTGGCGCACGGGCGATGGCGGCCCGGTCGCGCCGTTCACGCAGATCAGCGCCCGGCAAGTGCGCGACCGCTTGTTCCTGCCCGCCGCCAGCGGCGCCTTGCCGCGCGCGCTGGCTTACCTCGATGCCTTGCAGCAGGCGGGGCGCTACCAGCTGATGGTGTGGCCCGTGCACTGCGAAATCGGCAGCTGGGGCCAGAATGTGCACGCGGCCGTGCGCGCCGCCTACAACGGCTGGGAAGTGGCAAATCTGCAAGTGGTCGCCAAGCTGAGCAAGGGTTCCAACCCGTGGACCGAGCATTACTCGGCCGTCATGGCCGAAGTGCCCGATGCGCAGGATGCGGCCACCCAGCTCAACCGCGCTTTCCTAGACACCTTGCTGCCGGCGCAGCAGATTTATGTCTGCGGCGAAGCGGGCAGCCACTGTGTCAAAGCCAGCACCGAGCACATCGCCGACTACCTGCAAGCGCAGCAAGGCAAGGGAGCCCTGTCGCGCCTGGTGCTGCTGACGGACTGCATGAGCCCTGTCACGGGTTTTGAACGGCAACAGCACGAGTTTCTTGCTGCCATGCAAGAGCGCGGCGTAGGTCTGGCCACGGCTGCCGACGTCGTTCCCGAGCTGCTGGCCAACGCGGCTGCCTGAGCCACTGTTAATCGTGCCCTGCTGAAATGCTTGCGGTGGCGTACTATTCTGGCTTCAGGAAGTTGGAGAAAACATACATGACCCCGATAGTGCGCAGTTTGCTGGAAACCGATCTGTATAAATTTACAATGTGGCAAGCATTGCTGCACGGTCATCCGAATACCCATACCGAATACGAATTTGTCTGCCGTAATAAAACGGCGTTCCCGCTGGCCGAACTGAAGGGCGAGCTGGAAGAACAGCTCGACCATTTATGCTCGATGTCGTTTGCCGACGACGAGCTGGCCTATCTGCGCACCTTGCGCTTCATGAAGAGCGATTTCGTCGACTTTTTGACGGTGTTCCGCTTCCAGAGAAAATTCATCGAGGTCAGCACGGACGGCGACACCTTGCTCGTGCATGCGGCGGGGCCGCAGGTGCACGTGATGGGCTTCGAGATTTTCGTGCTGTACATCATCAACGAACTGTATTTCCGCCGTTTCGACCTCGATGCGGCCATGCGCGAAGGGCGCCACCGCCTGGGCTTGAAAGTGGCGGCCGTCAAGGAATTCGGCAAGCTGCCGCGGCGCAAGCATCCGTTTGAATTTTCCGATTTCGGCGTGCGCCGGCGTTTCTCCGGCGCCTGGCATGACGAGGTGGTGCAGCGGCTGGCGCGCGAAGTGCCCGAGTATTTCAAGGGCACGTCGAATGTGTATCTGGCGAAAAAGCTCGGCATCGTGCCGATCGGCACCATGGCGCATGAATACATGCAGTCGTTCCAGTCGTTCGGCGTGCGCCTGCGCGACTTTCAAAAGGCGGCACTGGAAGACTGGGTGCAGGAATACCGTGGCGACCTGGGCATCGCCCTGACGGACGTGGTCGGCATGGATGCCTTCCTGGCCGACTTCGACCTGTATTTCGCCAAGCTGTTCGACGGCTTGCGCCACGATTCGGGCGACCCCGTCGAGTGGGGCGAGAAGGCGCTGGCCCACTATGCGGCCTTGCGCATCGACGCCAATACCAAGCGCCTCGTGTTTTCCGACGGCCTGGACCTGGACAAGGCGTTTGCCCTGTACCAGCACTTCGCCGACCGCATCATGACGGGCTTTGGCATCGGCACCAATCTGACCAACGACGTGGGTTTGACGCCGCTCAATATCGTCATGAAACTGGTGCGCTGCAATGGCCAGTCCGTGGCGAAACTGTCGGATTCGCCGGGCAAGACGCTGTGCAAGGATGAAACCTTCCTCGCGTATTTGCGGCAAGTGTTCCACCACCCTGCGGCATGACGGCGGCAGGGCAGGCGCTGACGGCTTAAAAACCCGTGACCACGGTATTCATGTGCTCGACCTGCGGCGGGGCGGCAAAGAATTCGCCGACCAGGCCGCGCCAGGCCTGGAAGTCTTCGCTGCCGCGGAAATGCACGGTATGGTCTTCCAGTGTCGTCCAGCCCACGACGAGGCGGTAGGCGTCGCCGTTTTCGATCGAGCGCTCCAGGCGCATCGATTCACAGCCGCGCGCGCGCCGGAACAGGGGCACGGCTTGCGTCACGGCCGCCTCGAAGGCTGCGTGCGTGGCCGATTTGATCTGGATATGGGCAATTTCATAAATCATGGCAAGTTCCACTGTGGAATGAAGGAACGCTGATCTTGCCATAGTTTGGCCGCGCAGGGGAGGGGTGTCAGCCCGCCAGCGCAGGCGTGCCGGTGCGCCGCCCGCCCGCGTGGCTGGCCGTGCGCTGTTCGATGTCGCAGCCATTGCATGCCTGCACGATGGCGTGCGCCCGTTCCCGTTCCTGCGGCGTGCTGACGGCGACGACGAGGCGGAACATGCCGCGCCACGCCGCCTTGCCCTGTACGGGGACGGCCTCGTCGTCGACCGTGTCGAGCTGTACGGCGTGCGGGGGGAAACCGTCGCCCAGCAGGGCGCTGCGGGCCTGCTGGGCATCGGCAAACTGGTCGAAGATACGGATCAGGGCCGGCGAAACAAGGGGGCTGGTGGAGGTGCTCATGGCCAGGCTTTCAAAGAGGGTCTTCCGGATTTGACCTGCGAGCCTTGAAATAATTCTGGCTCAGCCTCTAAATGCCTGCATTCGGTGGCAAAAGTTTGATAAATATCCAGTATGGCTGCCAAGTCGCGCTAAGATACGGCTTGCGGGATCAATCTTTCATAGGAGAACTAAATGGCAGCGAAGAAAATTCTGTTTTTGACCGGCGATTTTGCAGAAGATTATGAAACGATGGTGCCTTTCCAGGCCCTGCTGATGCTCGGTCATACCGTGCACGCGGTCTGCCCCGGCAAGAAAAGCGGCGAGACGATCAAGACGGCCATCCACGATTTCGAGGGCGACCAGACCTACACGGAAAAACCGGGCCACTTGTTCACCCTGAATGCCAGCTTCGACGAGATCGACCCGGCCCACTATGACGCCGTGATGATCGCCGGCGGCCGCGCGCCCGAATACCTGCGCCTGAACGACAAAGTCATCGCCGCCGTGCGCCATTTCGCCGAGGCGGGCAAGCCTGTCGCGGCCGTCTGCCACGGCGCGCAATTGCTGGCCGCCGCCGACGTCATCCGCGGCAAGCGCATTTCCGCCTATCCCGCTTGCGCGCCGGAAGTCAAACTGGCGGGCGGCACGTATGCCGACATCGCCGTCACGGACGCCGTCACGGATGGCCAGTTCGTCACGGCGCCCGCCTGGCCCGCCCATCCGGCGTGGCTGGCGCAGTTCGTCAAGCTGCTCGGTACCGAGATCCATTTGTAACGATAGATTTGCCCGCCGCGCTGCACGCCAGCCTGGCGGGTGTTTCCCCTTTTTTGATTCGAGTTCTTCATGCATGCGCCGCGCAGTCAACCTTCCCGCAAACAACTTCCAGCGTCGCGCTGGCGCCAGCGCCGCCAGGCGCAAGCCGCATCGGGCCTGAGCGCCGCGCAGGAACGCCAGCTGGCCACCCTGCATGACATTTCCACCCTGCTGGCGGGCCAGCACGCGATCGATGCCCTGTGCCGCGGCTTTTTGCGCCACGTGATGCAGTTCGCGCAGGCCGAAGGCGGCACCGTGCGCATCCTTGATCCGCAACAAGATACCGTGCACATCATCGTGCACGAGGGCATTTCCGACGCTATGGTGGAAGAGGAACATTGCATCCGCAACAACGATTGCCTGTGCGGCGCGGCCGTGGCGCAGGGCGTGATCCAGATCCGCGATTTCCGCCAGGTCGATGCCTTGCAGCGCTTCCGCTGCCAGGACGAAGGTTTTATCGCCATCGCCGTCTTCCCCATCCTCGCGCGCGAGCAGGTGGTGGGCAGTTTTTCGCTGCACTTTGCGCGCCCGCAAGCGGCCCATGCGCAGCAGCAGGGCTGGCTGGAAACCCTGGGCCAGAGCCTGGGCATCGCCATCGAGAACCAGCGCCTGATCGCGCGCGAAAAGGAATTCGCCGTGGCGCGCGAACGCAGCCTGCTGGCCGAAGGCTTGCATGACAGCATCGCGCAAAGCCTGAACTTCATCAGCCTGCAAGTGCAGATGCTCGACGATTCCGTGCGCCGGGGCCAGCTCGACGAGGCGGCCGAAGTGTTGCCGCTGATGCGCATGGGCGTCGAGCAAAGCTACCAGGACGTGCGCGAATTGCTGGTCAATTTCCGCACGCGCTGGCATGGCAGCGACCTGGAAAGCAAACTGTCGGAAGTGCTGGCCAAGTTCGAGCTGCAGACGGGCGTCGTCGGCACGCTGGACATGAGCGGCAACGGCGCGCCGCTGGCGCCCGAGCAACAATTGCAGATCCTGTTCATCGTGCAGGAAGCGCTGTCGAACATCCGCAAGCACGCGCAAGCGAGCAATGTGGCGCTGCGCGTGGAAAACGGACGCGATTTTGCGCTGCAGGTGCGCGACGATGGCGAAGGCTTCGCCGCCAACCTGCGCGACAAGAAAACGGAATTGCAGATCGGCTTGCGTATCATGCAGGAACGGGCCGAGCGGCTCGGTGCGCAATTTGCCATCGACAGCAGGCCCGGCGGCGGCACGACGATTTCGCTGGCCCTGCCGGCAGCCCGGCGCCAGGCCGCGTAACAGATGAATCATCCTTATCAGGCAACAAACATAGTGAACGCTCCAATCAAAATCCTGCTGGTCGACGACCACACCTTGCTGCGCAGCGGCGTCAAGCTGCTGCTGCAGCGCAATCCTCAATTCCAGGTGGTGGGCGAGGCATCGAACGGGCTCGACGGCGTGCGCCTGACGGCCGAACTGCGGCCCGACGTGGTGCTGATGGACTTGAACATGCCCGGCGTGACCGGCGTCGAAGCGCTGCAGCTGATCCTGCAGGACATGCCGCAGATGGTGGTGCTGATGCTGACCGTGTCGGAAAACGCGGCCGACCTGGGCGCGGCCCTGCGCGCGGGCGCGCGCGGTTATTTGCTGAAAAACATCGAGGCCGAGCAGCTGGGCCAGGCCATCTGCCGCGCCGCCGCCGGCGAATCCGTGATTGCCGACGCCATGACGGCCAAGCTGGTGTCGCAGTTCCGCGCGGGGCAGAACGCGCCCCAGGCCGATTACGACAAATTGACGCCGCGCGAACGCGAAGCCATGGCTTGCCTGGCGCAAGGGCTGAGCAACAAGGAAATCGCGCGCCAGCTGGATGTGGCCGAAAGCACGGTGAAAATCCACGTGCAAAACATCCTCAAAAAGCTCAAGCTGAGCAGCCGCGTGCAGATCGCCGTCTACGCGGTCGAGCGCGAATTCGGCAAATAAAGATCAAGCAAAGCGCAAATAGTGCGCAAGGAATGCGCGATTGTTTGATCTGCATGGCGTTACGGCCTAGACAACCCTAGTTCCTTTGACGTATGGCCTTGACCGTGCCTGCGCATTACACTCTTAGTCATTCGCTAATCTAATAAGAGAGTGTCATGCATAAGGTCAACGTCGATGGCTTGCTGTCGAGCCAGGCTCTGTTCCGCCATATTTCCCCTTCGCAATTAGAGCAATTGCGCCAGGATGTCGTGCGTGTCGAAGTGGAAAAAGGCAAAGTGCTGTTCCGCAAGGGCGAAGTGGCGGAAGGCGCCTATGTGGTGGTTTTCGGCCTCGTCAAGCTGAGCGTGTTTTCCATGGAAGGGACCGACAAGGTTCTGGAACTGATCCGCCCGGGCCAGAGTTTCGGCGAAGCCATGATTTTCCTTGATGAACCGTATCCATTCTGCGCCGAAGCGCTCGAGCACTGCCTGCTGCTGCGCATCCCGCCGCACGCGCTGCTGCGCCTGCTGGACCAGTCGCCCCGCATCGCGCGCCAGATGATGAACAGCCTGTCGCACCACCTGATGGGTTTCATCCGCAACGTGGAACGCTGCTCCGTGCAGAACGCCACCCAGCGCGTGGTCGAGTATCTGCTGCAGGCATCGGACCAGCAGCGTTCGAACGAGGTCAAGCTGGACCTGAAGAAAAGTCTGCTGGCATCGTTCCTGAACCTGGCGCCCGCCACCCTGTCGCGCGTGCTGCACCAGTTGACGGACTTGCATTTGATTAAAGTCAGCGGTTCGCTGATCCAGATCCAGCCCGATGCATTGAAAACGTATCGCCATGGTTCCGCCACGGCCATGCTGAATTAGGCGCTCTCAGCTTTTTCAGCAGGCAAGGTCAGCCGCCAGAACAGCAGGGCGAGCAAGCTGACCGCCGCGCCCAGCGCGCATACCCCATGCCAGCCCGCCAGCGCATACACGCTGGTGGCGGCAATCGCCCCCACACCGCTTCCCACCGCATAAAACAGCATGTAGCACGCCACCAGGCGGCTGTGCGCGTCGCTGTCGTCCTTGAAGATCAGGCTCTGGTTCGTCACGTGGATGGCCTGGCCCGCCAGGTCCAGCGCGATGATGCCGACGATTAACGGCCACAGGGCCGCGCCCGCAAAGCTGAGCGGCAGCCACGCGGCCAGCAGCAACAGCAGGGCGGCGCCCGTCGTCCACTGGGCGCGGCCCTGGTCCGCCATGGCGCCCGCACGCGCCGCGCCCAGCGCGCCGATCACGCCCACTAAGCCGAACGCGCCGATGGCCGCATGGCTGTAGCCTTGCGCCGTCAGGGGCAGCACGAGGGCGCTCCAAAAAATATTGAAGACGGCAAACATCAGCAGGGCCAGCATGCCGCGCACGCGCAGCACCTTGTTGTGCAGCAGCATGTCCAGCATGGAAGCGAGCAGGGCGCCGTAGGCCAGCTTTTGATCGGATGGCTGCGCCGGCGGCAGCTTGCGCCACAGCAGCAGCAACAGGGCGCAGGCGATGGCGGCCGAGACAAAATACACGGCGCGCCAGTCGGCGATATCTGCCACCACGCCGGACAGGGTGCGCGCCAGCAGCAAGCCGATCACCACGCCGCCCTGCGCCATGCCGACGACCCTGCCCCGCTCGTGGCTGGCCGCCGCGCTGGCCGCGTAGGCGATCAAGCCCTGCGTCATGGCCGTGCCCAGCAAACCCACCAGCAGCATGCCGCCCAGCAAGGCGGCCGTGGAACGGGCGCAGCCCAGCGCCGCCAGGGAAATGGCCAGCAAGCCCAGCTGGAACAGGGTCAGCCGGCGCCGGTTCAGCATGTCGCCCAAGGGCACGAGCAGCAGCAGGGCCAGCGCGCAGCCGAGTTGCGTGGCCGTGATGACCATGCCGCTGGCCGCCTCTGTCATGCCGAACTCGTGCGCCAGGGTGGCGAGCAAGGGCTGGGCGTAATACACATTGGCCACGCTGAGGCCGGCCGCCGTGGCAAACAGCCAGACGAGAGTGGAAGGAAGTGCTGCTGTGATGGGGATGGTCGTGTCGCGCATGGGCTAGTCCAATAGTGGTTTCAAATTAAAACCAGTTGGAGTCTACGGTGATTAGTTTTAAAATGCAACCACTCAATCCTGGAGCATGCCGATGGCCAAGCGCAAGAGCCTGAAAACCGACCCCTGTCCCGTGGCGCGCGCGCTCGACGCAATCGGCGAGCGCTGGTCGCTCTTGATCGTGCGCGACGCCTTCGACGGCATGCGCCGGTTCGGGGAATTCCAGAAAAGCCTGGGCGTGGCGAAGAACATCCTGGCCGACCGCCTGCACACCCTGGTGGAAGAGGGCATTTTTACCATTGCGCCCGCGTCGGACGGCACGGCCTACCAGGAATACGTGCTGACGGCCAAGGGGCTGGCCCTGTTTCCCGTCGTCGTCGGCTTGCGCCAGTGGAGCGAGGCGCAATTGTTTGAACCAGGCGAGGCGCACTCCACCCTGCTGCAGCGCGGGTCAGGCTTGCCCGTGCGCAGGCTGGACGTGCTGGCCGAGGATGGCCGCGTCCTGCAGGCGGGCGATACGGTGGTGCACAAGGTGGAGTCCAGGACATGAAGCGCGTGGCCGTCATCGGCGGCGGCATCACGGGCGTCACCACGGCGTATGCGCTGGCGAAACGCGGCGTGCACGTGACCCTGATCGAGCGCCACCGCTATGCCGCCATGGAAACGTCGTATGCGAATGGCGGGCAATTGTCGGCCTCGCACGCGGAAGTGTGGAACCACAAGGCAACGATACTGAACGCCGTGAAATGGATGGCGCGGCGCGATGCGCCGCTGCTGCTGCATCCCTGGCCCAGCTGGCACAAGCTGAGCTGGTTTGCGGAGTTTCTCGCCGCCATGCCGGATTACGAGCGCAACACCATCGCCACGGCGCGCATGGCGATTGCCGCGCGCGCACACCTGTTTGCGTGGGCCGAGCAAGAAAACATTGATTTTGATCACCGGCGCGCCGGCATCCTGCACGTCTACCGCGACCAGCGCGGCTTCGAGCGTGCGGCAGGCGTGTCGCGCCTGCTGGCGCAGGCAGGCCTGGAGCGGCGCGCCGTGAGCTTGCTGGAAATGCGCGCCATCGAACCGGCGCTGCACGGCGATTTTTACGGCGGCTACTACACGGACAGCGATTCCACGGGTGACATCCACAAGTTCACCAGCGGCCTGGCCGATGCCTGCGCCCGCCTGGGCGTGGCGTGCCGCTACGGCGCGAAGGTCACGGCGCTGGCGCGCGAGCATGGCCAGGTGCGCATCGTGACGGACGAGGACAGCGGCGTGTTCGACGCCGTCGTCATCTGCGCGGGCACGGCCAGCCGCGCCATGGCGGCCATGCTGGGCGACCATGTGAATGTGTATCCCGTGAAAGGCTATTCGATTACCGTGCAGCTCGATGACGCCGCCAGCCGGGCGGGCGCGCCGCAGGTCAGCCTGCTCGACGACGCCACCAAGCTGGTCAGCAGCCGCCTGGGCGAGGATCGGTTGCGGGTGGCGGGCACGGCCGAGTTCAACGGCGTCAATGACGACATCCGCGCCGACCGCATCCGCCCGCTATTGCAGTGGGTGCAGCAGTGCTTTCCTGAAGTCAATACGCGCAAGGTGATCCCGTGGGCGGGCCTGCGCCCCATGCTGCCCGCCATGCTGCCGAAAGTGGGGCCGGGCAAGGCGCCGGGCGTGTACTACAACACGGGCCATGGCCACCTGGGCTGGACCCTGGCGGCCGCTACGGCGGAGATGGTGGCCATGATGGTGGACAAGGCGGTGGACAAGGCGGGTGCTTAGTTCTTCGGCAATAGATCGCTGAGCGCGGCGCGGCCCTTGACGGTGAGGAAGGGGCCGACCTTGCTGTAGGGCATTAAAAAATCGTTTTCGCAGCCGCTGCCGTTCGAGTCTTCCCAGAACGACACCCCTTCGGGTTTCAATGACAGGTGGAAGCGGCCGCGGCCGTCGTAATCCGTGCCCTTGCACTCGGCGTCGATTTTCACGTCCTTGAACAGGGCCTGGCGCAGGCGGTCCGGCAATTCGGCCTTGTCGTCGCCATCGCTGGCGCTGGCGCCAAACCAGTTCCACACGTCCGTTTCCTGGCCCGTTTTGACGTCCCAGGTGCGGAAGCGGATGGAAATGCCGCTGGCGCCATAGCCGGCCGCCCAGCGGTAGAATTTGACCGTCACCCAGCGCGGCGACCAGTAGGTCGGCTCCGCATACACTTCGTCTTCCGTCGTGAAACCGTTGCGGCCCAGGTATTCGCGGCGCGTGGCATAGAAGTCTTCCAGGTCTTTTTTACTTTTTGCCAGCACGGCGCGCAGCTGCGCGTTGATTTTTGCGATGCCATCGCCGGGCGCCATCAATTCCACGGTGATGGTGTCGCCCACTTGCAGGTTGCGGTATTGCTTGCCTTCGAAGGCGATCGGTTTGCTCGTCTTGGTATTGGGAAAATCTTCCAGCGCCAGGTTGTAGGCATCGCTGGCGCAGGATGGATGCTCGCGGTCGCCCGCCGCTTCCAGCAGGGTCAAGGCCAGGGGCAGGGTCTTGCCGCTTTTTGGCTCCGTCCAGGTGCCGGACAGTTTGCCGCCCTGAGGTGCATTGAGTTTCCACGTGCCCGTGGTATCACCCTTGGCGTCGGATTCGCTCCACTCGCTCTTGCCGTTCGCCATGGACAGCATGATCGGCGTCTTGTAGCGCGTGTAGTAGTAATTGCCGCTGCGGTCAGACCCTTGCGTGGGGCTGGGCTGGTTGAAGCAGGCGACGATATTCGCCTTGCCCAGGGTGCCCTGCCACACGCCTTGCACGGGCGTATCGCCAGCCATGGCGATATGGCAGGCGGGCAGGGTCAGGCAGGCAAACAGAAAGCGGCGCATCGGTGGTTCCTCTCGTGGGCGAAGGCCGATTCTACATGGCCCCGCCCACGAGATGCCACACGTCAACTTATTTGGCCGGACGCTCCTGCGCCACCACGGCCATCGCCGCGCCCAGGTACTGCAGCATGGTCGCGTCGACGAAGCTGCCTTGCATCAAGCGCGGTTCCTGCTGGTGCGCCTGGCGGAACTTCAGCTGCGTGGCCGGGTCCGTGCCCGCATACGAGCGGAACAGATCCAGCCACTGCCGCGCCAGCTGCAGCACGGCCGGGTCCGTGGGCGGCGTGCGCGCATCGATGGCGGCGCGCACGGCGGCGATCAGGGCCGGCCACTCGCCCGAGCGCCTGCCGTAGTTGGCGAGTAAATACGCATATTCCTGCTCATCGAGGAAAGGTCGATATAGCGCAATGCGCGAAGCGTTGAAGGCGGCGATGATGAATTGCATCAGTTCCGCATCGATGCTGGTGGTAGCCTGCATGGATGGCTCCTGCTCGTGCATGCTGTTCAGGCGCGCGAACAAGCCCGGATGGGCGCCCGTGTCGCGCACCAGCTTGACCATCCATTCCGTGGCCAGCGCTTGCGCCTGCGCATCGCCGGGGCCCGCGCCCGCGTCCCTGGCGGCGCGCACGCGCGTCACCAGTGCCTTCCATTCCTGTTCCACGGCGCTATCTGTCAGCAGCGGCATCCGTTGCAGTTCTTCCTCGGTAAAATATTTGTCGTACATGGTCATCAACTCCATTGTGGTGAGCCACTCGGCCAGTTCCGGTGCCTGCCCCTGCGCCAGTTGCGCCTGCAAGGTGCGCAGGCGTTCGCGCAGGGTGGAAGCCTGCGCGATCTGGCGTTCCAGCATGGCGATCTGCTGCGCCACGATGGCGCTCAAGGGCAGATCCGGGCCGGCGAGTGCGTTGGCGATATCGGCCAGCGACAGCCCGAACTTGCGCAGCGCCATGATCCGGTGCAGCCGGTCCATGTCGCCGTGCTGGTACAGGCGGTAGCCAGCTTGCGTGCGCGCCGAAGGCGAGAGCAGGCCGATGCTGTCGTAGTGGTGCAGGGTGCGGATGCTCAAGCCTGTCATCCTGGCCAGTTCACCGATTTTTAACAGCATCGTTTGCTCCTTTCTTGTTGCGTACAGACAGGTTCGATCCTGACGCTACGTCAGGGTCAAGCAATATTTTCAGCTGATCGTCAGCCGTTGCCGCAATTCCTGCAGCAGGGTGCCCGTCTTTGGCGTCAGCTGGCGCGCCAGCGGCCACGCCAGGTACAGGGGCAGGCCCGGCGTGGCCAGTTCCGGCAGCACTGCCACGATGGCGCCCGTGGCCAGGCAGTCTTCCACCAGCCAGGTGGCCAGCTGGGCCACGCCCAGGCCCGCCAGCACGGCGGCCGTGCGCGCCTCCGCGTCGCCCACCGTCATGCGGGGAGACGCCAGGCGGTATTCCAGCTGGCCGCCCTTGTCCCCGTCCGGGAACAGCCACGGCATGGGCGAGCCGTCGCCGCGCCCGTAGGCGATGCAGTCGTGGCCGTCCAGGTCCGCGATGGAGGCGGGCGTGCCGCGCCGCGCCAGGTAGGCGGGCGCCGCGCACAGGATCAGCTGTTCGTCGCCCAGCTGCATCTGCCCCAGCGCGGCGGGCCAGTGCGAGGGCGCGCCGATGCGCACGGCGATATCGATGCGCTCCTCGAACAGGTCGACGAAGCGGTCGCTGAAGGCGATGGCCGGCTGCAGGCGCGGATATTTTTCGCACAGACCGATCAGCGCCGGCATCACGCGCAGGCGCCCGTACGCGGCGGGCACGCCGATGCGCACCTGGCCCGCCAGTTCCGCCGCATGGTCGCCCAGCACGTTTTCCGCATCCGCCAGTTCCTGCAGCACGCGCTTGCAGGTGGCGTAATAGGCGCGGCCCGCGTCGCTCAGTGTCAGGCGGCGCGTGCTGCGCTGGAACAGCAGCACGCCCAGCCGTTCCTCCAGCCGCGCCACGCTCTTGCTGACGGCCGAGCTGCTCAGGTGCAGGCGCTCGGCCGCCTTCGTAAAACTGCCCGCGTCGGCCGTGGCGAGGAAGGGCGTAAGGCCCTTCAGATGTTCTGATGAAAACATGATCCGCGAATTTTATTCATGAATAGGGTGAAATAGTATCGCGGATAAGAATTTGTGTCGCGGATATGATGGATTTTTCTTTCGGAGCCACTCTCATGCAAAAACACGCCCTCATCATCGGCGCCAGCGGCGTCATCGGCAGCAATCTGGCCACGCATCTGCTCGGCGAAGGCTGGCAGGTGACGGGCGTCTCGCGCGGACGCACGCCTGTCCCCGCCGGCTGCACGGCCCTGCAATTGGATGCGACGGACGGCGCCGCCGTCGCCGCCGCCCTGGCCGGCTTCGACGCCAGCCACGTCTTTTTTACAGCCTGGGCGCGCCAGGAAAATGAACAGGAAAACATCCGCGTCAACGGCGCCATGGTGGCCAACGTGCTGGCCGCGCTGGGGCCGAACGGCCGCTTGCGCCACGCGGCCCTGGTGACGGGTCTCAAGCATTACCTGGGTCCGTTCGATGCCTATGGACAGGGCGCCGTGCCCGTCACGCCGTTCCGCGAAGAGCAGGGCCGCCAGCCTGTCGAGAATTTTTATTACGCGCAGGAAGACCGCCTGTTTGAAGCGGCCGCGCAGTACGGCTTCACGTGGAGCGTGCACCGCCCGCACACCATCATCGGCTATGCGCTGGGCAATGCCATGAACATGGGCCTGACCCTGGCCGTGTACGCGAATTTATGCAAGGCCGGCGGCCAGCCCTTCGTCTTTCCCGGTTCGTCCGCGCAGTGGCACGGCCTGTCCGACATGACGGATGCGGGCCAGATCGCGCGCCACCTGGCGTGGGCGGCGGACAGCCCTTGCGCGCGCAACGAAGATTTTAATATCGTCAATGGCGACGTGTTCCGCTGGAAGTGGCTGTGGCCGCGCCTGGCCGCGTATTTCGGCATCGAAGCGGCGGACTTGCCGGAAACGATGGCGCCGCTGGCCGGCCGCATGCACGACGCGCCCGCGCAATGGCGTGCGATTGCCGGGCAGCATGGGCTGGCGGAAGCGGACATCGGCCGCCTGGCCTCATGGTGGCATACGGATGCGGACCTGGGCCGGCCGATGGAAGTGATGACGGACATGGGCAAGAGCCGCAAGGCGGGCTTTCTCGACTACCAGGACACGCACGATGCCTTCATCAAACTGTTCGAGCGCCTGAAGGCGCAGTGCATCATTCCGCGCTGACGCTGTCCGCCGCGGCCGGTGGCGGCATTGCAGCCGCTGCCGCATTCGCCGCATTTTGCTTGTGCCGCTGCGCCCGCTGCCATTCCAGGCCCGGGCGGTCGACGCGAAATTGCAGCAGCCGGCCTTGCACCACTTCCGTCACGTAGGCCGTGCGGCCATCGGGGCCGCCAAAGGTGATGTTACTGGGCTTGGCGCCGGGCACGCTGATCTCGCGCAAGATGCGCCCTTGCGGCGACAATTTCACCACCGTGCCCTTGCCGTAGCGCGTCACATAGAGGTTGCCGTCGACGTCCACGCGCATGCCGTCCATGCCGAAATCGTCGAACTTGATCAGCAAGCGCTTGCCGCTCAGGCTGCCATCGGCGGCGATGTCATACATCCAGATATTGCGCTGCACGCTTTCATTCACGTACAGAATCTTGCCGTCGGGACTGACTTCGATGCCGTTGGCCGTGCCCATGGTGTCGAGCGCCAGGGTTACCGTGCCGTCCTGCGCGATGCGCCACACGCGGCCCGTGTTTTCCTTCCAGTTCGGGTCGCTCGCATACAGCACGTCGTCGGCCGTGATGGCGATGTCGTTCGGCTGCGTCATGCGCGGCTCGCGCGCGTGGATGGCGAGCGCGCGCGTGGCCGGATCGACCAGGTAGATCGTGTGTTCCATGTAGTCGGCCAGGTACATCTGCCCGCGGCTGCCGAAGCGGATGCCGTTGGCGATGCTGGTGCCGGGCAGGGTCAGGTACACCTCGGCAACGCCGCCGGGGCTGACCTTGCCGATGGTTTGCTGGCGCGCAAAGTTGACGGCATAGATATTGCCATCCGCATCGACGGCCGGCCCTTCGATGCCCTTGGTAAAGGAATGCGGGGCGGTCAGGGTGGTGGCGAGGAACAGCGTTTCGTGCGCGGGCGGGCTGGCGCAGGCGGACAGGCTGGCCAGCGCGGCGGCCAGCACGGCGGCGCGCAGCGACGCCAGGGCGTTTCGGGAATCGGGCATCAAGGTTCTCTGTATGGCAACGGTGGCGTATGTTACCCGACGCGCAGCAAGCGGGGCGCCAAGCTAGGCGGCCACCACGACCAGGTCGGGGAAATCGTCCTGCCAGCCGTCCCATGCATCTTGCAGATGGGCGTGCATGCCGGCCCGGTCTTGCGCCAGATCAAAGGCGTCCGCGCTGGCCAGCAGAAAATGGGCAATGGCGCGCAGGGTGGCCGGGTCGGCCTGGATGGTCACGTCGGAGCAGGGCAGGGGCCGTTCTGCGGCCTCGTCTTGCAGATAGCAGTGCAGCGATAAATGTGTGGTCATGAGCTTCGGTGGTTGATGTAGGCGCCCAGCATGGCGTGTGCGTTCAGTGCGGCGCGGGCCGCTTCCAGTTCCCCGGGCTGCAGGTACCAGAAGATCCAGCCGGCATGCTCTTCACAGCGGCCATGGGCTTGCATCGCAGCGCGCAGTGCTTGCCGGCGCTCGGGCGGCAGCGCATCCAGTTTGGCTTGCATGAAACCATTGATCGGATAGACATCGCGCAGGTGCGCATCTTGCAACCCGCGCCGCTTGATGGCTGCCCAGTTATTGGCGGGGCAAGGCGTGCCAAAGGTCATCGGATGGGCCTCATCGAGCTGCCGGTAGCCGAGTGCGTAGCCGGTGCCATAGCCCTGCGTTTCAGCGTAGCAGTACACATATTCGCAATGCTCAAACAGGCCGGGTATGGCCCGCGCACCGTCGAACAGCGGCGCCAGCGCAAGCTTGCTGGCGCGTATGGACAGAACCAGCTCCGAGTCCGATGAATACATGGCCTGCGCGTCGCAGTTGACGGCCTCGTAAGCTTCGTCGGGCGGTACGAGACGCGGCGAAAGCAGTCCGATGCTGTTGGTCTCTGGCGCGAACAGCATCTTCTCGTAATTTCGCTGTGAGAACTTGACGATCTTGCCGCGCTTGTTGCCGTAGCGCTCGACGGGTTCGCCGATGTGCGCGAACCAGGCAAACAGCTGCGCGCTGGCCGTGGCGGGAATAAAGGGGGTATTTTTCTTGAATTCGCCTACGAGGAAGTGATATTGGTCCATATGTCGTTATTAGGGGTGGGCAACGCGCATGATGCCATGCGCGGGCACCTGGCGCCAGCGCGCGCACCGCAGCGATGGCGCGGGATGGGAGCGATAGAAAAAGATGCACGGCAGGACTGCGCAACGGCCCGCTTGAGGCGTATGATGGAAATACGGATGTGGTTGCCGCAAGGCAGTGCGACCGGCACGCGCCAGCACGTCCTGCAGGTTTTTTTTCGTGGTTTTGGCAGCAGTAACAACGAGGAGACATCATGGACAAACCCGAATTCATCCTGGCCGCCAAGGCCATGGAAACCCTTGAGATGTATCAAACGTTCTACGGCCATTCACAGGAATACCAGGCGCACCAGCAGGAAGTGCTGAAACTGCTGCGCCACAAGGGCGCCTCTCTGCTGGTGTCCGAACATGGCCCGGCGAAGTTCTTATTGGCGTTTGCCGATGCGCTGGAAGTGGCGGGCTTGCCGGGCGAGTATGTGCCGTTGAGCCGAAGGTAGGGGGCGCGGGAGCCTGGCTGTTTAATGGCTGCCAGGCTGTATGGGCGCTAGCAAATCGAGCCACCTATGCTTTTGCCATTGCGCAAGTTAAAGCCGAAGTAGCACCTGTAGCCGTCATGATCCCGGACACAGGAAACATTTTCCTTATCGCGCTGCCGATAGCCTTTCTCCAAACTGCAGCGTTCTTTCGAATCCGGAGCCATGGAGTCAAACATTTCCTTGGCAACGGCCCCCGTGACCATGAAAGAAATCTTGCGGTCATGCGGTGTGGGAGGCTGTTGCTCGCCCAAGGTGTTCGAATAAATCAGATAAGAACCCTTGAACTGTTTGTCTGCGCCCCAGTCGCTGTTGCCACCTGCATAGGCCGGTGAAAACAGGGTGAGGGCGCTCAGCGCCATAGGCCATAGTGTTTTCATATCAGGCTCTCAGTTCCAGATGAAAGTGATGGTCGTGATTTTTGAATGGCGTCACGAATGGAATGTGGGTATCGTTAAACAGCACCCTGCGCACGCTGGCATGGGCACGAAAAAGTGCGATGAGCTTCGCCGTCGCGGCTTGATCGTAGTCTCTGTCATACCAATAAACAGGGAGTTGAAGGCCGTCCTTGCGCAGCGGGCGAATGTCCACCTCCAAGCCGGATTTGTGGGTTGAGTGCTGGCCATAGGCGGTTCCGTTAGCCAGACTGATGTTGCCAATGCCAAATTGCCGGTCATCGACCGCTTGCCATTCGCGCTCCACATACAGGAGCGCCATCATCATGTTCGGATGCGCATATTGACCCGCGCCCCTGCCAGGGGTGCCATAGACGTAATAGCCTGCACCTTCCGGAGCCTGCGGCAGGATGAAAAATCCACGCTTGTCCCTGGGCTGTACTTCAAGCATGCTCAACTCCGCGATACGCAACGCTGGGGGAAATGGCATTGTTTCGCATTCCGCTTCATATAGGATTGCGCTTCCGCAAACAATTGCGGGCTGGAACAGGAGTCAACGCCGCCATGGCGGAAAGAACACCTTGCCCGGCCAGTGTTGCGGTAACTTTTTTATATCTTTTGTGACGATGTGTGAGTATGTTGCTGCCTATTTGGTGCACACTTTGCCGGATATCAAACCGGGAGTTAATCCATGACCAGGTCACGCAGCTTGCCGCCACGCCTGTTGGGTGCCGGTTTCCGGGGATTCTCTTTGTTGCCGCTGGCAATCTTCTTTGTCGTGCTGGTGTGCCTGTCGCTCCTGGCGATCCAGTTATGGATGACCTTGCGCGCGCGGGAAGTGCAGCTCAATGAAGCGGCCCGTGAAAGCGCCAATCTGGCGCAATCCGTTGCGCAGCATGCCTATGACACCATCAAGGAAGCCGATACGGTGCTGGTCGGACTGGTGGAGCGGGTGGAGACAGATGGTGTCTCCGACCTTGAACTGGAGCGTATCCATAAATTGCTGGTCACCCGTGTCGGCGAGCTGCCGCAGCTGCACGGCATCTTCATTTATGCCAAGGATGGCAGCTGGCTGGTGAACTCCCAGAAAACGCTGTTGAGCCATCTGAATAATTCCGATCGGGATTATTTCAACTACCACCGAACGCATGATGACCGCGGGCCTTATGTCGGCCCGCCCGTGCGCAGCAAATCGACCGGGGACTGGATCGTCACGGTATCGCGGCGTATCAATATGCCGGACGGCAGTTTCGGCGGCGTGGCGCTGGCGACCATCGATATGCATTATTTCAGGCAGTTTTATGAGCGCTTTTCGATAGGGAAAAAAGGCGCCATTTTCATTGCGAATGGAAAAGGCATTCTTTTATTGCGAAGGCCGTTCGATGAAAGCATGCTGGGGCGCGATCTTTCGCAGTTTCCTTTATTTCATGATTATTTGCCCAAGAGCCCCGTTGGCACGGCCGTGATCAAGTCGCGGGTCGATGGCGTAACGCGTATCAACAGCTACCGAAGAATCGAGGAATACCCGCTGGTGGTCTCTGCCGCCTTGTCGCAGGAAGAAGTGCTCGCCGAATGGCGTCTCGACATGATTTTGCAAAACGCGGTGGGTGGCGTACTGGTACTGCTGATTGCCTTCATCGGTTACCGCGTGGTGCGGCAAATCGATTTGCGGGTCAAGAGCGAGGCGGGTTTGCTGGAGGCGCGTAACGAGCTGGAGTTGATCAATGAAACCCTGGCCCGCCTTGCCAACCAGGATGGGCTGACGGGACTGGCGAACCGGCGCCACTTCGACCAGTCGCTGCTTGCCGAATTCAGCCGTGCGCAGCGTGAAGGCAGCGCCATGGGACTGGTGTTGATCGATGTCGATTTCTTTAAGCAATACAACGATATCTATGGCCATGTGGCCGGCGACGAATGCCTGAGAAAAATTGGCAAGGTGGTGGCCTACAGCATGCGCCGGCCGGGAGACCTTGCTGCGCGTTATGGCGGCGAGGAAATGGTCGTTTTATTGCCCGGCACGGATATGGCCGGCGCCTTGGCGGTGGCGGAAGGCGTGCGCGATGCCGTGCAATCGCTTGGAATCGAGCATCGGGGCAATCCTCCTGGCGTGGTGACGGCCAGCGTCGGCGTGGCGGCGTTTATGCCGACGCATCTGGAAAACCAGGCAGTCGAGCTGCTTGAGTTCGCTGACAAGGCCCTGTACAAGGCCAAGGCAGCCGGCAGAAACCGGGTCTGTTTTGAATCTTCCTTTGAAAGTGCGGTGCAGGCTGTGACTGTTTTGGCGTTTCGATAGCAATTTTGAAGGGGCGGGGCCGGCGTGGGCTGTGCGCTGCGTCCTCGGTGGCGCGTGCGCCAGCCGTGTCCATGTACAATCGGCAACATCCGGATCGACGTATCCACCCCTCATCGCGGAGTGCCCACTAGCGTGACACAAACATTGCAAACCTGGCTGCTGGCCTGGCGCGAAGCCTTCACGTGCATCGGCCTGGGATTGCGCGATGCGCGTCATGCGGGGCTGTGGTGGCGCTCCGCGCTGTGGTGCATGGCGGTCGTGGCGTTGTGGCTGGGGCTGTATAGCTGTTTCGGCCGTTTTTTTGTCGAGCTGAGCGCCATGCTGGCGCTGGTGTCGGTTACCGGCTTGCTGGGCCTGGGCGTGATGGATGGCGTCGGGACACTGGCCAACGGGCCTGCCACGCTCTCGCAGATGGGCAATATCGCCGGCAGCCTGGGCAGCGCCGCCAAAGCCTTATTGTCGATCGGCCAGATCGCCCTGGCGTTGCTGGCGCTGGCCACCTTGTTCTATGTCATGGTCTTTATCGTCGGCGCCATCGGTACGGCGCGCTTGCCGCTGCGCTGGTTCTTGCTGGAGCGCGCCAAGGCGGTAGCGGCGCGCCGCTATGCCGGCCGGCAAGCGCCGGCAAGCCTGGCGCTGTCCGCCGCACGCCCGGCCTGGTGGCGCCGCCTGTTGCTGCTGCTCTCCCTGCTGATCCCCGTGTGGGCCATGTGCGTGCTGATTGCTTGCCTGCTGGCCTGGAACGTGCAGGCGATCTATGGCGCGGCGGCAAAGGATGTGCTCGACGAGCAACAGCAAGCGGTGTTGCGCCGCGCCCAGCATCCGGCGATCTTTGCCCTGGGACTGCTGCTGTGTTTGCTGATGCTCGTGCCGGTCCTCAATTTATTGGTGCCAGCCTTGCTGTGCAGCAGCGTTTGCCACTTGCAGCGCCGCGGCTGGCGCGCCACGAACGTCAACCACAGTGGAGTGAACAAGGAGTGAACATGAGTGAACACGCAAGACGCGGCACCCTGGAACGCGCGATTGAAATCGCCGCCGCCACCCATGCCGGCCAGACGGACAAGGGCGGCGCGCCCTACATACTGCACCCCTTGCGCGTAATGCTGCGCGTCGCCCCCGGCGCCCAGCAGATCGTTGCCGTGCTGCATGACGTGGTGGAAGACAGCGACGGTAAAGTCACCTTCGACGACCTGGCGCGCGAAGGTTTTTCCCAGGAAGTCATCGACGGCGTGCGCGCCGTGACCAAGGTCGAGGGCGAGTCGTACGAGGACTTCATCGCCCGCGCGGCCTTGAACCCGGTCGGCAAGGCCGTCAAGCTGGCTGATCTGGCGGAAAACAGCGACTTGTCGAGGATAGGGGCGCCGACGCCGAAGGACCTGGAGAGGATAGAGAAGTATCGGCGGGCGATCGGGTATTTGCGGGGGGAGGTTTCTTAATTTTAAGGTGGCGTGGCGCATCCTTGCGCTGGCTCAAGGCCATGGTTTCGAGTAGCGACAATTCTCGCATATACTTCCCGTAACGTACGGATGTTTGATCCTTGGCAATGCACAGAAAATGCATGGCGGCAAAAATCGTCGAGCGCGCATGTCGCTTTGCGAACGTGCGGGGATTGCCGCTGTGATTTCGGTTTCGATTTTTCGACGGGGCTGACGTATTGGGGGCGCGGCGGGCGGTGTCGCAGGTGGGCAGCAGCAGCGGGGCGGCGGCAGCCCTTTGATGGTCACCGGGTACGCCTAAAAGCCTTGCGGATGGCTTGTTCGATGGGGCGGTCTATCAGCGCCAGGACGATGACCACGACAGCGGTAACAATCAGTCCCTCCAGTAAATCAGACCCCGGAAAAAGTTGTTGATTGGCGATGGCGTCAGGCACTGTTGCACGCTTCCACAGAAGGAGCACCAGGGCCGCGCCAGCGGCGAGCAGCATCGCCGGTCGACGATGCTGCAAGCGGGTGATTTGCCCCATCAGCAGCAGCGCGATACCCCACGCAAAAGGATAGAAGCCGTGGTCGAACAAGATCATGCGTTCATCGTAGTAGGCGCCGGTGTACCAGGCAAAACGGGAGAAGCCGAAAAGACCATAGGCGACGAGGACCACGGCGAGTGCGAGGAAACTGGAGGAAAGCAGGCGAGCAATTTTCATGGTTGGGATTTCTCTGCCTATGCTTTGAGATCGCGCCGCCATGGCTTGTCGCGGTCACCCTTGCGAATGATTTCACCTGCCGTGAAAATTCAGGTTTTCGGAATTGGTAAATATAGCATATTTACTAATTTCCATATTGGCTTGGTGCCTGGCCATGACCCGTTTCAAATCCCAGTAAGTGAGGGGCAGGAGCGAGGGGCAGGTCCGGCATTCGCACACAGCCTGAGCAACTAAGTTTGTCGTTAGGAAAAACCGCCTGCGGCGTAAAACCTGGCCAGACGAATCGGAGAGGGTTGCGCTTGCAAGCGCAACCCGGTTGTGCGGCGCCGAGCTGCGCTCGCCGAAGGCCCCGCACAACCCCCGCGCCCGTACCGGACGCGGATTCGACGCCCGCGCTCTGCATGCATGGAATAAATGAAAAGGGCCTCCCCGCCAAAACGGGGAAGCCCTTTTATTTATTCAGTGGTGGAGACGGCGGGAATCGAACCCGCGTCCGCAAGCACTCCACAGACAGTTCTACATACTTAGCACTATCATTTAATTTAACTCAGCCAGCACGGATGTGCACGTTATGGGCAAGCGAGTTACCTATTATTTAGTCGGACGCTAAGTAACCCAGCATACGACGAGTCCCTGTAAATGACTCTAGAGCTTTTGACGGCCCACCCCAGGGACGAGGTGTTCTAGAGCTAACAGCGATTAAGCTGCCAGTGCGTACGAGTTATCGTTTGCAGTTAAGTTTTTTCAGGTTGTATTTACGAGGTAGCCCGCCCTCGGTATGCCCTGCGCTGCTTTGCAACCCACGTCGAAACCAGGTCGTCCCCACAGAACCTTCATTGTAGCGCAATCTGCCCACTCTTGCATGATGCATTCGCAGTAATGGATATAAGGCCAGGCAGACCCAGCTTCAAGCCATCAAGCCGCCAGCTGCCGCTCCTGCGCCGCCTTCACCACAGTACTCACCAGCTCGAGCAGCGCCTGCGGCGTGTCCAGCAAATGGTCGGCGTTCCAGTGCTGCGGTTCGACGGGGCCGCAGTAGCCCCAGGCGCAGGCCACCGTGCGCATGCCGGCGGCGCGGCCGGCCTGGATGTCGCGCAGGTCGTCGCCCACGTACCAGCAGTCTTGCGGCGCCAGGTCCAGGCGGCGCGCCGCTTCCAGCAGGGGGGCGGGGTGCGGCTTCGGGTGCGCCATGGTGTCGCCCGAGATCACGCAGCCGGCCGCGCCCAGGCCGATCTGGCCGACCAGCGGGTCGGTGAAGCGGGCGGCCTTGTTGGTGACCACGCCCCAGGCCAGGCCTAGCGCTTGCAGGCCTTCCAGCAGGGCGGGGATGCCGTCGAACAGACGGCTTTCCACGGCCAGGGCCGCTTCGTAATTGTTCAGGAATCCGTCTTTCAGGGCTTCATAGCCGCTTTCGCCGGGTTGGACGCCGTACGACGCGCCGATCATGCCGCGCGCGCCGGCCGAGGCGGTGGGGCGCAGGATGTCATACGGGGTCGGCGCCAGGCCGGCGCGCGCGCGCAGCAGGTTGATGGCCGCTGCCAGGTCGGGCGCGGTGTCGGCCAGGGTGCCGTCGAGGTCGAACAGGATGGCGCGCGGGGCTGGCAGAGGGTCTGTGATCATGGCGGGCGAAGTGTGTCAAGTAAGAATGAAAAATGGCGGCCGCAGCCGCCTGGTATTGTGCGTGATGGTTACAACGGCCGGGTGCAGGCCACCAAATAATTGACGCTGGTATCGCTATTAAGTGAGTAAATCTTGGTCAGCGGATTGTAGCCCATGCCGCGCATGCTGTTGACGTCCAGGCCGGCGCTGCGCACGTATTGCGACAGCTCGGCCGGGGTGATGAATTTGTCGTAGTCGTGCGTGCCTTTCGGCAGCAGGCGCAGCAGGTATTCGGCACCGAGGATGGCGAACAGGTACGCTTTCGGGTTGCGGTTCAGGGTCGACAGGAAGACGTGGCCGCCCGGTTTCACCAGCGTGGCGCAAGCCTTGACGATGGCGGCGGGATCCGGCACGTGTTCGAGCATTTCCATGCAGGTCACGACGTCGTACTGGCCCGGCTCTTCCTCGGCCATGGCTTCGGCGGCGATCAGCTTGTAGCGTACCTTGGCGCCCGATTCCAGGCTGTGCAGGTCGGCCACTTTCAGGGCCTTGTCGGACAGGTCGATGCCCGTCACGTCGGCGCCCTTGCGGGCCATCGATTCGGCCAGGATGCCGCCGCCGCAGCCGATGTCGATCACGCGCTTGCCGGCCAGCGGCACTTTCGCGTTGATCCATTCCAGGCGCAGGGGGTTAATTTCGTGCAGGGGACGAAACTCGGAAGTGGGGTCCCACCAGCGGTGGGCCAGCTCACTGAATTTTTGGATTTCGAGAGGGTCGGCGTTCATAGGTCGAATAATAGCGGCAATTTTACAATTGGGCAGCCACGGACGAAAAAAAACCCCGCCATGGCGGGGTTTTTCATGCTGTCCTTGACTTGCGCGATGTCTTGCGGCAAGTCCAGGGGCTCAGCTATTACTTGTTGCGGGTACCAACAACTTCGATTTCCACGCGACGGTTTTTCGCACGGCCTTCGGCAGTTTTGTTGTCAGCAACAGGTTGTTTTTCGCCTTTGCCTTCGGTGTACACGCGGTTGCTTTCAACGCCTTTGGAAACCAGGTAGGCTTTGACAGCATCAGCACGACGTACCGACAGTTTTTGGTTGTAAGCATCGGTGCCGACGGAGTCGGTGTGACCCACAGCGATGATGACTTCCAGGTTGATGCCGCCCAGTTGTGCGGACAGCTCGTCCAGCTTGGCTTTGCCTTCTGGCTTCAGCGTAGCTTTGTCGAAATCGAAGAAGGCATCAGCAGCGAAGCTGACTTTTTCCGAGGTAGGAGCAACGACGACTGGTACTGGTACGACAACGACTGGTGCCGGTGCTGGTACGACTGGTGCTGGAGGAGCCACGCATTTGCCGTCTTGCAGGGTTTCTGGCTCTACGCACAGTGGCACGTCGCAACCTGGCACTGCGTCAGCAGGTGTCCAGTAGCCGGTACGCCAGCACAGACCGAATGGGTCACGCACGATGACGCCGCGGGCATCTTGCACGTAAGCGCTTTTTGGGCTTGGTGCTTTGATGTCAGTGGTAACTGGCGCGAATGGTGGGGAGGTTGGGGTTTGGGCCGAAGCCGAGCCAGCAATCACTGCGGATGCAGCGAAAAACAGCGTTACAAATTTATTCATTCTTTTTTCCTTTCGGGGGGTGATATCCGCAGAACAACACTGCGCTACTGGTGCTACGTGCCAAGATTTTATCATGTAGACCATATGCGCTCGTTTCAGATTGCGAAACTAGCAATTAACTTCTCAGTCATTTTGCCACACGCATCAGGGGCGCACGACCGTGGTTAAATCAAAGCTTACCCGATTTTAGACCGCACGTTGTTTTTGCGCAACGAAAATGCCCATTTGTAACGCATCTGTAACAATTGATCGGTTTTTTTGCCTCTTTTAAGGGCAGGCGTCTTGAACTGGTATTGCCATTGTGCATTATCGACAGGCCGGCGTGCACGCTCCCGGTGCAAACTGGCAATATTGCCGGTCTGGCCAATTTGTACAGGTAACAGGGCGCGCATGCTAAAATCGTGCGCTTGACTGTCAAGAGTGTGAAGCAAATGCCCGCGGCGGCGCTACCGCCCGGGATGGTTTGTCAGGCACTCTGCGACATGGACGCCGGGCCGCGCCAGCAGCGCGCAGTGCGGCATCCACGACGACAGCCACCCAGGATATGCAGTATTGCGTCATACATTGCGTAACAGATAAGTTAACCACAGCCTGAGATCAGTCGAACCGCCAATGGATCAATTCGCAAAAGAAACAATTCCTATTTCCCTCGAAGAAGAGATGCGCAAGAGCTACCTCGATTACGCCATGAGCGTGATCGTCGGCCGTGCCTTGCCCGATGCGCGCGATGGCTTGAAGCCAGTGCACCGCCGCGTCTTGTTCGCGATGCATGAAATGAATAACGTGTGGAACCGCCCTTACGTCAAGTGCGCCCGCGTGGTCGGCGAAACCATGGGTAAATACCATCCCCACGGCGATGCCTCGATCTACGACACCTTGGTGCGCATGGCGCAGGATTTTTCGCTGCGCTACATGCTCGTCGATGGCCAGGGCAACTTCGGTTCCGTCGACGGCGACGGCGCCGCGGCGATGCGTTACACCGAGTGCCGCCTGGACAAGATCGCCAGCGAGCTGCTGGCCGATATCGACAAGGACACCGTCGACTTCCAGCCCAACTACGACGGCAAGGAAAAGGAGCCGACGGTCTTGCCGACGCGTATCCCGAACCTGCTGATCAACGGCTCGTCCGGTATCGCCGTCGGCATGGCGACGAACATTCCGCCACACAACATCACCGAAGTGATCGACGGCGCGCTGCACGTGCTGCGCAACCCGGAATGCACGATCGATGAATTGATCGAGATCATTCCCGCCCCCGATTTCCCTACCGCCGGCATCATCTATGGCGTGTCGGGCGTGCGCGACGGCTACCGCACGGGCCGCGGCCGCGTGGTGATGCGCGCCAAGACCCACTTCGAAGAATACGGCAAGGATGGCGGCCGCATCGCCATCATCGTCGACGAGCTGCCCTTCCAGGTCAACAAGAAATCCTTGCTGGAACGCATCGCCGAAAACGTGCGTGACAAGAAGCTGGACGGCATTTCCGACATCCGCGACGAATCCGACAAGTCGGGCATGCGCGTGGTGATCGAGCTGAAACGGGGCGAAGTGCCGGAAGTGGTGCTCAACAACCTGTACAAGCAGACCCAGTTGCAGGATACCTTCGGCATGAACATGGTGGCCCTGGTCGATGGCCAGCCGAAGCTGCTGAACCTCAAGCAGATGCTGCAATGCTTCCTGTCGCACCGCCGCGAAGTGGTCACGCGCCGCACCGTGTTCGAATTGCGCAAGGCGCGCGAACGCGGCCACGTGCTCGAAGGTCTGGCTGTCGCGCTGGCCAACATCGATGACTTCATCGCCATCATCAAGGCCGCGCCGACGCCGCCGATCGCCAAGGTCGAGCTGATGGCCAAGGCCTGGGATTCGTCCGTCGTGCGCGAAATGCTGGCCCGCACGGGCGACGGCACGACGCCGGGCGGCGTGGACGCCTACCGTCCGGAAAACCTGCCGAAGCACTACGGCATGCAGGCCGATGGCCTGTACAAGCTGTCGGACGACCAGGCGCAGGAAATCTTGCAGATGCGCCTGCAGCGCCTGACGGGCCTGGAACAGGACAAGATCGTCAATGAGTACAAGGACGTGATGGAACATATCGCCGACTTGCTCGACATCCTGGCCAAGCCGGAACGCGTCACCGTCATCATTACCGATGAAATGACCCTGGCGAAGAACGAATACGGCGCCGGCAACAAGGACGTGCGCCGCTCGCAGATCGAGCTCAATGCGACCGACCTGGAAACGGAAGACCTGATCACGCCGCAAGACATGGTCGTGACCCTGTCGCACACCGGCTACATGAAGGCGCAGCCGATCACCGAATACCGCGCGCAGAAGCGCGGCGGCCGCGGCAAGCAGGCCATGGCGACCAAAGAGGAAGACTGGATCGACCAGCTGTTCATCGCCAATACGCACGACTACATCCTGTGCTTCTCGGATCGTGGCCGCATGTACTGGCTGAAGGTGTGGGAAGTGCCGCAAGGCTCGCGCAATTCGCGCGGCAAGCCGATCGTCAACATGTTCCCGCTGCAGGACAACGAAAAGATCACCGTGATCCTGCCGCTGTCGGGCGAGAACCGCACGTTCCCGGAAGACCATTACGTGTTCATGTCGACCAGCCTGGGCACCGTCAAGAAGACGCCGCTGAAGGACTTCAGCAATCCACGCAAGGCCGGCATCATCGCGGTCGACCTGGACGACGGCGACTTCCTGATCGGCGCGGCGCTGACGGACGGCCAGCACGACGTGATGCTGTTCTCCGATTCGGGCAAGGCAGTGCGCTTCGACGAAAACGATGTGCGTCCGATGGGCCGCACGGCGCGCGGCGTGCGCGGCATGAACCTGGAAGAAGGCCAGCACGTGATCGCCCTGCTGGTGGCCGAGAACGAGCAGCAGTCGGTGCTGACGGCCACGGAAAACGGCTACGGCAAGCGCACGCCGATCACCGAGTACACGCGCCATGGCCGTGGCACGAAAGGCATGATCGCCATCCAGACCAGTGAGCGCAATGGCAAAGTGGTTGCCGCGACCCTGGTCGATGCCAGTGATGAAATCATGCTGATCACCACCGGTGGCGTCTTGATCCGCACCCGCGTGTCGGAAATCCGCGAGATGGGCCGCGCGACGCAGGGCGTGACCCTGATCGCCGTGGAAGACGGCACCAAGCTGTCCGGCCTGCAGCGCGTGGTGGAGACGGATATCGACGAAGTCGAGCTGACGACGGAGGCGGACGCCGCGCCTGCGCCGGCAGCGGCCGAACCAGCCGATCCTGTCGACCCGGCCCAGCCGGAGTAAGATGATTGGGGCTCTTTCGGGAGCCCCAATTGCTATTGGCGTGCCTTTTCCTGGCGCCGCCAGCACAATTTCGTAGGTCGGCTTAGCCCGTCGGGCGTAAGCCGACATGCATCGCCGACAGTGCCCTTTTACCAGTCAATCAACATCCCGCATGCCATGAGAAAAATCGTCGCCACCTTCTTCGCCGCGTTTTCGCTGGCCTTCCTTGCCACCCTGCCGGCCCTGGCCCAGAGCACGCAAGCCACGCCCGCCCGCCAGGCGGCGCCCAGCCCCGCCATGAAGGTGGCCGTGCGGCGCATGCTCGACGCGATGCAATTCCCGCAGCTGACGCGCAACATCTTCGACCAGATGCTGCAATCGGTGCCCGCCATGATCCGCCAGTCGGCGCAGCAGCAAATCAGCAGCAACCCGAACCTGGACGAGCAGCGCAAGGCGCGCGCGCTGGCCAGCGCCGAGGAGGAGATCCCCGTCGCCATCGCCACCCTGACGCAGGTGCTGGCCGACCCGACCCTGATCGATGATCTGAGCGCCGAAATGGTGCCCCTGTACGCGCGCTTTTACACGGTGCAGGAAGTCGAGCAGCTGACGGCCTTCTACAAGACGCCGCTGGGCCGCAAGATGCTGGCCACCATGCCGCAACTGTCGGCCGAGTCGATGGCCATCAGCCAGCGCGTGCTGATCCCGCGCGTGAATGCCGTGCTTGACCAGGTCATGCGGGCGGCCACGCAGCCGCCCCAATAATTTCATTTTATTAAGGACCGTATCGTGACCCATATCTACAACTTCTCCGCCGGCCCCGCCGTCCTGCCCAAGGAAGTGCTGGCGCAAGCGGCGGCCGAGATGCAGGACTGGCATGGCAGTGGCATGTCGGTGATGGAAATGAGCCACCGTGGTCCCGAATTCATCTCCATCTACAAGCAGGCGGTGGCCGACCTGCGCGAGCTGCTGGCCGTGCCCGAGAACTATAAAATCCTGTTCCTGCAGGGCGGTGGCCTGGGCGAGAACGCCATCATCCCCATGAACCTGGTGGGTCTGGCCGCGCAGCAGCCGGCCACCATCGACTTCGTGCATACGGGCTCGTGGTCGGGCAAGTCGATCCAGGAAGCGGGCAAGTATGCCAACGTCAACGTGGCCGCGTCGTCCAAGGCTGCCCATTTCACGGGCGTGCCGCCCGTCGCCGAATGGCAGCTGACGCCGGGCGCCGCCTACCTGCACATCTGCACCAATGAAACCATCGACGGCGTGGAATTCCAGCAGGCGCCGAATGTCCCCGCAGGCACCACCATCGTGGCCGACATGTCTTCGCACATTCTGTCGCGCGTTATTGACGTATCGCAATATGGCGTCATTTTTGGCGGCGCGCAGAAAAATATCGGCCCGGCCGGCCTGACCCTGGTCATCGTGCGCGAAGACTTGCTGGGCAAGGCGCTGCCGATCTGCCCGTCCGCTTTCGACTGGACCATCGTGGCCGAACATGAGTCGATGTACAACACGCCGCCCACCTATGGCATCTATATCGCCGGCCTGGTTTTCCAGTGGCTCAAACGCCAGGGTGGCGTTGCAGCCATGGAACAGCGTAATATTGAGAAAGCGGCGCTGCTGTATGCGGCGCTCGATGCGGACGATTTCTACCAGAACCGGGTTGACCCCGCATACCGCTCGCGCATGACCATCCCGTTCTATCTGCGCGACGAAAGCTTGAACGACGCATTCCTGGCCGGCGCCAAGCAGCGCGGCCTGCTGCAACTGAAGGGCCACAAGTCCGTCGGCGGCATGCGTGCATCGATCTATAACGCGATGCCGATCGAGGGCGTGCAAGCCCTGGTCACCTATTTGAACGAGTTTGCCGGACGCTGAGTCGCTTGACCGACCGCGCCGGCCCGCCGCCGGCGCAGGCCGCGCGGCAATGATTGAAGTACAGCTGACGAAACAAACCAACCATGACCGATAAATTGAAACCGCTGCGCGAACAGATCGATGCCATCGACGCGCAAATCCTCGAACTGCTGAACCGCCGCGCGCAGATCGCCCAGCAAGTGGGCCACGTGAAGGCCGAAACCCAGGCGCCCGTATTCCGCCCCGAGCGCGAAGCGCAGGTGCTGCGCGGCGTGGCCGAGCGCAATCCCGGCCCCATGGGCGACCGCGAAGTGCAGACCATCTTCCGCGAAATCATGTCGTCCTGCCGCTCGCTGGAAAAACGCGTCACTGTCGCCTATCTTGGCCCGGCAGGCACCTTCAGCGAACAGGCCGTCTACCAGCAGTTCGGCAGCGCCGTCGAAGGTTTGCCGTGCGCCTCCATCGACGAAGTGTTCCGCTCCGCTGAAGCGGGAACGGCGGATTTCGGCGTGGTGCCGATCGAAAATTCCTCGGAAGGCGCCGTCAACCGCACCCTGGACATGATGCTGCAGACTAGCCTCATCATCAGCGGTGAAGTCGCGATTGCCGTGCACCACAGCCTGATGACGAAGAGCGGCAACATGGATGGCGTCACTGCCATTTGCGCGCATTCGCAGGCGCTGGCGCAGTGCCAGGTGTGGCTGAACCAGAATTATCCGCACGTCGAGCGCCGCGCCGTGGCCTCGAACGCCGAGGCGGCGCGCCTGGCCGGCGAAGACGGCACGGTGGCGGCGATCGCCAGCGAACTGGCGGGCGCGCAGTACAAGCTGGGCGTGGTCAAGGGCCACATCCAGGACGACCCGCACAACCGCACGCGCTTTGCCGTTGTGGGCACCTTGCAGACGGCGCCGTCGGGCAAGGACCAGACCTCGCTGGTATTGGCCGTGCCGAACAAGGCCGGCGCCGTGTATCAGTTGCTGGCGCCCCTGGCCAGGCACGGCGTGTCGATGACGCGCTTCGAGTCGCGCCCGGCGCGCATGGGCAGCTGGGAGTATTATTTCTATGTCGACGTGGAGGGCCACGTGCATGACGCGGCCGTCGCCCAGGCGCTGGCCGAGCTGCAGAGCAACGCGGCGTTTTTCAAGGTGCTGGGGTCGTATCCGGTCAGCCTGTGAAGTTGTAGCGATTCTTACAATCACCCACTTTTTTAAAGAACACCATGTCTAAAAATATCGGTCCAGAATACGTCCGCGCCATCGCCCCTTACCAGAGCGGCAAACCGATCGCGGAAGTCGCGCGCGAATTCGGCCTCGACGAGGCAGCCATCGTCAAGCTGGCGTCGAATGAAAACCCGTACGGCATGCCGGAATCGGCCAAGCAGGCGATGATCGCCGCCATCGATGACCTGGGCCGCTACCCGGACGCCAACGGCTTTGACTTGAAGGCCGTGCTGTCGAAACGCTACGACGTGCCGGCCGACTGGATCACCCTGGGCAACGGCAGTAACGACATCCTGGAAATCGCCGCGCACGCGTTTGTCGAGCACGGCCAGTCCGTCGTGTACTCGCAATACTCGTTCGCCGTGTACGCGCTGGCCACGCAGGGCCTGGGCGCGCGCCACATCGTCGTGCCGGCGCAAGCCTACGGCCATGACCTCGACGCCATGGCGGCGGCGATCGCCGACGATACGCGTCTGGTCTTCATCGCCAACCCGAACAACCCGACCGGCACCTTCCTGACGGCCGCGCAGCTGGAAGCCTTCCTCAAGAAAGTGCCTGCGCACGTCGTCGTCGTGCTGGACGAGGCCTACAACGAATTCCTGTCGGCCGACGACCAGTACGAGTCGACGGCGTGGGTACGCCAGTATCCGAACCTGGTGGTGTCGCGCACCCTGTCGAAGGCGTATGGCCTGGCCGGCCTGCGCATCGGCTTTGCCATCGCCCAGCCGGCGCTGACGGACCTGATGAACCGCATCCGCCAGCCATTCAACGTCAATTCGCTGGCGCAGGCGGCAGCGATTGCCGCCCTGAACGACAAGGCCTTCCTCGAGCAAAGCGCGCGCAACAACGCGGCCGGTTACCAGCAGTTCACGGAGGCGTTTACGCAACTGGGCCTGGAATACGTGCCGTCGCATGGCAATTTCGTGCTGGTGAAGGTGGGCGACGACGACGGCGCCGGCGCGCGCGTCAATCTGGCGCTGCTCAAGCAGGGCGTGATCGTGCGCCCCGTCGGCAGCTACGGCTTGCCGCAATGGCTGCGCATTTCCATCGGCCTGCCGCAGGAAAACGCCATCTTCATCGCCGCGCTGACGAAAGCGCTGGCCTGACGATATGACGACGCCTGCACTGAACAAGGTCGTCATTTTCGGCGTGGGCCTGATCGGCGGCTCGTTCGCGCGCGCCCTGAAGCACGCGGGAGCCGTCGCCACGGTGGTCGGCATGGGCCGGTCGCCGGCATCGATGGCGCGCGCGCTTGAACTGGGCATCATCGACGAAATCGGCGGCGACATGGCGCAAGCCATGGCGGGCGCCGATCTGGTGCTGCTGGCCGCGCCCGTGGCGCAGACGGGTGCCATCCTCGCGTCCATCGCGCCGCACCTGCAGCCGGGAACCATCGTCACCGACGCGGGCAGCACGAAAAGCGACGTGGTGGCGGCCGCGCGCGCAGCACTTGGTGGCAAGGTGGCGCAATTCGTGCCCGGCCACCCGATCGCGGGACGCGAGACGAATGGCCCTGACGCGGCCATCATTGACTTATATCAAGGCAAGAAAGTGGTGCTCACGCCGCTGGCGGAAAACGCCGCGCCCGACGTGGAGCGGGTGACGGCCGCCTGGCGTGCCTGCGGCGCCATCCTGCACACCTTGAGCCCCGAAGAGCATGACAAGGTGTTTGCCGCCGTCAGCCATCTGCCGCATTTGCTGGCCTTTGCGCTGGTCGACGACATCGCCAACAAGCCGCACGCGGGCCTGCTGTTTCAATACGCGGCCAGCGGCTTTCGCGACTTTACGCGCATCGCCGGCTCATCGCCGGAAATGTGGCGCGACATCAGCCTGGCCAACCAGCCGGCGCTGCTGCACGAACTGGACGCCTACCTGGCGCAGTTGACGACCTTGCGCGCCCACCTGGCCGCCAACGACGGCGCCGCCATCGAGGGCGTGTACGCGAATGCCCAGCACGCGCGGCAGCAATGGATAGAGGCGATCGAAACGGCGGAAGCGCCCGCGCCCACACAATAATTGAAGGATTCCAGCATGACCCAGATCAAGCACTACCCCCACCATATCGATTTGAAGCCGGTGATGCACGTCGAAGGCACGGTGCGTTTGCCCGGCTCGAAAAGCATTTCCAACCGCGTGCTGCTGCTGGCCGCGCTGGCCAGGGGCACGACGAAAATCATCGATTTGCTCGCTTCCGACGACACCTTCGTCATGCTGACGGCCCTGACGTCGCTGGGCGTCAAATGGACGCAGGATGAATTGACGGGCGACCCGGCCACTGCCCACCAGGTGCACCACGTGGAAGGCTGCGGCGGCGTGTTCCCGCACCACGCGGCGGACCTGTTCATGGGGAACGCCGGCACGGCGATCCGCCCGCTGACGGCGGCGCTGGCCGTGATCGGCGGCGACTACACGCTGCATGGCGTGTCGCGCATGCACGAGCGCCCCATCGGCGACCTGGTCGACGCGCTGAACGCCGTCGGCACGCAAATTGAATACACGGGCGAGCAGGGCTTCCCGCCACTGCGCATTCGCCGCGGTCACATCCACGCGCAGCGCATCGCCGTGCGCGGCAACGTGTCGAGCCAGTTCCTGACGGCCTTGCTGATGGTGGCGCCGCTGATGGCGCGCGACCATGCCGTGACCATCGATGTCACGGGCGAGCTGATTTCGAAGCCGTACATCGAGATCACCCTGAACCTGATGCGCCGTTTCGGCGTGACGGTCGAGCATGACGGCTGGCAGTCGTTTACCGTGCAGCCGGGCCAGCAGTATCAAAGCCCGGGCACCATCCACGTGGAAGGCGACGCCTCGTCGGCCTCGTATTTCCTGGCGGCCGGCGCCATCGGCGGCGGTCCCGTGCGCGTGGAGGGCGTGGGACGCGACAGCATCCAGGGCGACGTGCGCTTCGTCGAAGCCTTGCAGCAGATGGGCGCGACCATCACCATGGGCGAGAACTGGATCGAGGCCCGTTCGAACGGCGTGCTGAAAGCCGTCGACATGGACTTTAATCACATCCCCGACGCGGCCATGACGATCGCCGTGGCGGCCCTGTACGCGGACGGCACCTCGACCTTGCGCAATATCGCCAGCTGGCGAGTGAAGGAAACGGACCGCCTGGCCGCCATGGCGACGGAATTGCGTAAACTCGGCGCCGAAGTGGAAGAGGGCGCGGACTATCTGCGCGTGACGCCGCCGGCGCAAATTGCCGCTGCCACCATCGACACGTATGATGACCACCGCATGGCCATGTGCTTTTCGCTCGCCGCGCTCGATGGCGCCGCGCGCCGCGGCAACGAGATGCGCATCAACGACCCGAAATGCGTGGCCAAGACCTTCCCCGAGTATTTCGCCGCATTCGCGGGGATTGCCAAAGACACCTTGATTTAATTGATTGTTTAATACTATGCCAACCTCCAACATCCCAGTCATCGCCATCGACGGCCCCACCGCTTCCGGTAAGGGCACGGTGGCCCATCGCGTGGCCGACAAGCTGGGCTTTCATTACCTGGACTCGGGCGCGCTGTACCGCCTGACGGCCTTGAGCGCGCTGCGCCGCGGCACCGACTTGCGCGACGAGCACGCGCTGGCCAAGCTGGCCGAGCATTTGCCCTGCCATTTCGCGGGCGGCGAAATCCTGCTGGCGCAGGAAAACGTCACCGAGCAGATCCGCGCCGAAGAAGTGGGTAATACGGCGTCGAAAATTGCCGTATTGCCAACGGTTCGCCATGCCCTCGTGGGCTTGCAGCTGGGTTTCCGCAAGACGCCGGGCCTGGTGGCCGACGGGCGCGACATGGGCACGGTGATCTTCCCGCATGCCCAATTGAAGGTCTTTCTCACGGCCAGCGTCGAGGCGCGCGCGCAACGGCGCTACAAGCAATTGATAGACAAGGGTTTTTCTGCTAATATGGAAGACCTTCTGATGGATTTGCAGGCGCGGGACGAACGTGATACTCACCGTGCGATTGCGCCGCTGGTCCCCGCGGAAGGGGCGCATGTCCTCGATACGTCGGAAATGACGGCAGATGATGCCGTCGAAACCGTGTTGAAATGGTATGCGTCAGTTGCAAAATAGTGTGATTACTATGCTATGTGGTGCCCGTTGACGGCTCCTGGCCTGTCCGGGTGTGTCAAAAACCTAACCCAGTTTAAGTCGCATCGTGCGATCTCTGCTGGATAACCTGTGTGAACCCTATGTCTACTGTTACAACTAACGAATCTACCGGTATGGAAAGTTTTGCTGCGCTCTTCGAGGAATCGTTGTCGCGTCAAGATATGCGCTCCGGCGAAGTTATTTCCGCTGAAGTCGTGCGCCTCGACCACAATTTCGTGATCGTCAACGCCGGCCTCAAATCCGAAGCATTCATCCCTGTCGAAGAATTCAAGAACGACCACGGCGAACTGGAAGTCAAAGTTGGTGACTTCGTTTCCGTGGCGATCGAATCGCTGGAAAACGGTTTCGGCGATACCATCCTGTCGCGCGATAAAGCCAAGCGTCTGGCTTCGTGGCTGGCTCTGGAAAAAGCGATGGAATCGGGCGAAATCGTCGTCGGTACCGTTAATGGTAAAGTCAAAGGCGGTCTGACCGTGTTGACCAACGGCATCCGCGCATTCCTGCCGGGTTCGCTGGTTGATACCCGTCCTGTCAAAGACACCACCCCATTCGAAGGCAAAACCCTCGAATTCAAGGTCATCAAACTGGACCGCAAGCGTAACAACGTGGTTCTGTCCCGCCGCGCCGTCATCGAAGCTTCGATGGGCGAAGAGCGTCAGAAACTGATGGAAACGCTGAAAGAAGGCACGGTCGTGACCGGCGTCGTCAAAAATATCACCGACTACGGCGCGTTCGTGGATCTGGGCGGTATCGATGGCTTGCTGCACATCACCGACCTGGCATGGCGCCGTGTACGTCACCCGTCGGAAGTACTGACGGTTGGCCAGGAAATCACCGCCAAGGTCCTGAAATACGATCAAGAGAAAAACCGTGTTTCGCTGGGCGTGAAACAACTGGGCGACGATCCTTGGACCGGTCTGTCCCGTCGTTACCCACAAAGCACCCGTCTGTTCGGTAAAGTAACGAACCTGACCGACTACGGCGCGTTCGTTGAAGTGGAACAGGGTATCGAAGGTCTGGTACACGTTTCCGAAATGGACTGGACGAACAAAAACGTTGCTCCAAACAAAGTTGTCCAACTGGGCGACGAAGTAGAAGTGATGGTTCTGGAAATCGACGAAGAGCGTCGTCGTATCTCGCTGGGCATGAAACAGTGCAAAGCCAATCCATGGGACGACTTCGGTGTTACCCATAAGAAAGGTGACAAAGTCCGCGGCGCGATCAAATCGATCACCGACTTCGGCGTGTTCATCGGCCTGGCCGGCAACATCGACGGTCTGGTGCACCTGTCCGACCTGTCCTGGACCGAAACCGGCGAAGAAGCCGTGCGTCGCTTCAAGAAAGGTGACGAACTGGAAGCCATCGTTCTGGCCATCGACGTTGAGCGCGAGCGCGTTTCCCTGGGCGTCAAGCAACTGGAAGGTGACCCATTCAACAACTTCGCAGCCATGAACGACAAGGGCTCGCTGGTAACCGGCACCGTTAAATCGGTTGAGCCTAAAGGCGCCGTGATCCAACTGTCCGAAGAAGTTGAAGGCTACCTGCGCGCTTCCGAAATCTCGCGCGACCGCGTTGAAGATGCTGGTACGCACCTGAAAGTCGGCGATACCGTCGAAGCCATGGTGTTGAACATCGACCGCAAAGCCCGTGGTATCCAACTGTCGATCAAAGCGAAAGACAACGTGGAAACCCAGGAAGCCATGCAGAAGATGGCAGCTACCGACAACAATGCAGCTTCGGGCACCACCAGCCTGGGCGCCTTGTTGAAAGCTAAGTTCGATAACAAGAACTAAGACTTCGCGGATACTGGCAGATGACAAAGTCCGAGCTGATCAACCGCCTCGCTGAGCGTTATTCTCAGCTGGTGGCGAAAGATGCGGAGTATGCCGTCAAGACCATTCTCGATGCGATGACCAACGCCCTGGCGACCGGTCAGCGTATCGAGATCCGCGGTTTTGGCAGTTTTGCCCTGAACAGCAGGCCCCCGCGCATCGGCCGCAACCCGAAATCCGGCGACAAGGTGATGGTGCCCGAAAAACGGGTACCCCACTTCAAGCCGGGCAAACAGTTGCGCGAGCGGGTGGACGCGATGGTCGGGCAACCGATTATCGAGGATTAATCGTCTGCTGGAAGGCGACATAGAAAGCGGCGTCCCTTGGATGCCGCTTTTTTTTGTTAATATGCTGAGAATACCTGACATAAGCTACTGCGCGTCGCGCTTTGCGGCCGGCGATGCTCACCGTGCTCGAGCACGGTTGCGCTTCTTGGCCACAAATCACTGACGCTCGCTGCGCTTCTGTCAGGCATTCCAAGGTTGTGCCATACGGGCATTTTTTGTACTTTCTGGGCGTATCGATGAAAATCATCTCCACCATCGTTGGCTGTGTTCTTTTCGTCCTGTTCTTCAGTTTTGCGCTGAAGAATGCGCAGGTTGTCGACCTGCATGTTTTCCTCAATTATGAAATTCGCGGCCCCCTGGTCCTGATGCTGCTGGGCTTTTTTGTCGCTGGCGCCAGCCTGGGCGTGCTGGCCCTGACGCCGACCGTGTTCCGTCACCGCCGCGAAGCGAGCAAGCAAAAAACCACCATTGCCGCGCTGCAGACAGTTGGCGTGCCCAGCAATGTCCAGCCGCAACCGGACAGCGTGAGCGCGCAGTAAGCGCCGTCCTCGCTCCTATCTCTCTTACTCGAATAAAAACAATCGCATGGATTTTGAACTCTGGTGGCTCTTGGGTATCCCGGTGTTTTTCGCGCTGGGCTGGATCGCCGCGCGTGTTGACATTCATCAACTGGTGTCCGAATCGCGCAGCCTGCCGCGCAATTACTTCAAGGGCTTGAATTTCCTGCTCAATGAACAGCACGACAAGGCCATCGACGCCTTCATCGAAGTCGTCAAGCTGGACCCGGAATCGGCCGATATGCATTTTGCGCTGGGTAATCTGTTCCGCCGCCGCGGCGAGACGGAGCGCGCCATCCGCGTGCACCAGAACTTGCTGGCGCGCCCGGATCTGCCGCTGGAACAGCAGGGCCATGCCGCCTACGAGCTGGGCATGGATTACCTGAAGGCGGGTTTGCTGGACCGCGCCGAAGAAACCTTCAACAGCCTGGTCGACACGCAATATGCGGCCCAGGCGCGCCGCGCGCTGCTGGAAATCTACCAGCGCGAAAAGGAATGGCCACGCGCCATCGAAGCGGCCGTGGGCTTGCAGGAATCGGGCGCCGGCGCGCGCCAGAAGGAAATCGCCCAGTTCTATTGCGAGCTGGCGCATGACGCCCTCGTGCACATGAAACCGGACGAAGCCATGCCGCTGCTGGAAAAAGCCTTGCAGACGGACCGCAAGAGCGTGCGCGCCACCATCCTGACGGGCGACGTGCTGCTGGCGCGCGGCGACGTGGAAGGCGCGCTGACCACCTGGCGCCGCGTCGAGCAGCAAAGCGTGCCGCACGTGGCCCTGGTGGCCCAGCGCCTGATGGATGGTTACACCAAGTTGAACCGTCCGCAGGAAGGCGTCAACCTGCTGCGTTCCTACCTGGAAGAGGCGTCGTCGATCGACCTGATCGAAGTCGTCTTCAAGGCCGTCATCGAACTCGACGGCGTGGAAGCGGCGAAACAGCTGGTCAGCGCGGAATTGCGCCGCACGCCGACCCTGCTGGGCCTCGATAAACTGCTGGAAGCGCGCATGATGGATGCCCCGGCCGCCATCTGGTCGGAGCTGTCGATGGTGAAAAACCTCGTGCACGGCTACACGCAGAAGCTGGCCCGCTACCAGTGCAGCCACTGCGGCTTCAAGGCGCGCCAGTTCTACTGGCACTGCCCGGGCTGCAATAAGTGGGAAACCTACCCGCCGCGCCGCACTGAAGAATTAAATGTCATGAATTGATCAATCGTACACGCCACCTTGCCTCGCGCAACGTGGCGTGTACTCGTATGTAACACCTATATTTCAGAAATACGGCACAACCATGAAAATCACCATTATCGGCACGGGCTATGTGGGCCTCGTGACCGGCGCCTGCCTGGCGGAGCTGGGCAACGACGTCTTTTGCCTCGACCTGGACGCACAGAAGGTCGCTTTGCTCAACAGCGGCGGCATCCCCATCCATGAACCGGGCCTGGAAGAAGTCGTTGCGCGCAACCGCGCCGCCGGGCGCATGACCTTTTCCACCGACGTCGAAGCGGCCGCCGCGCACGGCGTGATGCAATTCATCGCCGTCGGCACGCCGCCCGATGAAGACGGCTCGGCCGACTTGCAATACGTGCTGGCCGCCGCGCGCGGCATCGGCAAGTACATGACGGACTTCAAGGTCATCGTCGACAAGTCCACCGTGCCCGTCGGCACGGCTGAAAAAGTGCGCGCCGCCATCCAGGGCGAACTGGACGCGCGCGGCGTGGCCGCCACGTTCTCGGTGGCGTCGAACCCGGAATTCCTGAAGGAAGGCGCGGCCGTCGAAGACTTCATGCGCCCGGACCGCATCGTCGTCGGCGTCGATGCCACGCCGGACGGCGAGCGCGCACGCGAATTGCTGAAAAGCCTGTACGCGCCGTTCAACCGCAACCACGAGCGCACCCACTGGATGGACGTGCGCTCGGCCGAGTTCACCAAATATGCGGCGAATGCCATGCTGGCCACGCGCATTTCCTTCATGAATGAACTGGCGAACCTGGCCGACAAGGTGGGCGTCGATATCGAAGCCGTACGCCATGGCATCGGTTCCGACCCGCGCATCGGCCACAGTTTCCTGTACGCCGGTTGCGGCTATGGCGGTTCCTGCTTCCCGAAAGACGTGCAGGCGCTCGAGCGCACGGCGCGCGGCTACGGCCAGGAATTGCTGATCCTGCGTGCCGTCGAAGCCGTCAACGACCAGCAGAAGCAGGTGCTGGGACGCAAAGTGGTCACTCGCTTCGGCGAAGATTTGACGGGCCGGCATTTCGCCGTGTGGGGCCTGGCCTTCAAGCCGAATACGGACGACATGCGCGAAGCGTCGGCCCGCGTCCTGCTGGCGGACTTGCTGGGACGCGGCGCAACCGTGGCCGTGTACGACCCCGTCGCCATGGCCGAGGCGCGCCGCGTGCTGCAACTGGACTTGACGCCGGAGCAATTGGCGAAGGTGCGCTTTGCCGACAGTCCGAAGGATGCGCTGCAGGACGCCGATGCGCTGCTCATCGTGACGGAATGGAAAGCCTTCCGCAGCCCCGACTTCGAGCAGGTCAAGGCGCGCCTGAAGCAGGCCGTGATCTTTGACGGACGCAATCTGTTCGAGCCGGCCGTCATGGCCGAGAACGGCATCGAATACCACGGGATCGGTCGCTCGATCCTGACGCGCGCATGAGCGCCAATGAGGTGGTCGCCTTGACGGCGCCGGCCGCATTGGCCCAGGTACGCCTGCTGGTGGTGGGCGATGTGATGCTGGACCGCTACTGGTTCGGCGACGTCAGCCGTATTTCGCCGGAAGCGCCCGTGCCCATCGTGCGCATCGAGAAGCGCGAAGAGCGCCTGGGCGGCGCGGCCAACGTGGCGCGCAACGCGGCCGCGCTGGGCGCGAAGACGAGCTTGCTGGGCGTGGTGGGCGACGACGAGGCGGGCAGCCAGGTCGAGCGCCTGCTCGAAGGCGGCGGCATCCACAGCTATCTGCAGCGCGACGCGGCCATTTCCACCATCATCAAGCTGCGCGTGATCGGCCGCCAGCAGCAGATGCTGCGCATCGATTTCGAGGATGCGCCCAGCGACACGGTGCTGCGCGACAAGCTCAAGCAATTCAATGCGCTGTTACCCAGCTACGACGTGGTGATCCTGTCCGATTACGCCAAGGGCAGCCTGGTGAACGTGGCCGAGATGATCAAGGCGGCCCGCGCCGCCGGCAAGATCGTCATGGTCGATCCGAAAGGCGATGATTTCAGCCGCTATGCGGGAGCGTCAGTGCTCACTCCGAACAAGTCCGAGCTGCGCCGCGTGGTCGGCAGCTGGAGCACGGAAGAGCAACTCACGGAACGCGCGCAGCAGATGCGCGCGCAGCTGGGGCTGGACGCCTTGCTGCTCACGCGTTCGGAAGAAGGCATGAGCCTGTACACGGCCGATGACGTGCTGCACATGCCCACCGATGCGCGCGAAGTGTTCGACGTTTCGGGCGCCGGCGACACGGTGATCGCCACCATGGCGGCCATGCTGGGCGCCGGGATGGGCCTGGGCGACGCCGTGCGTACGGCCAACCGCGCCGGCGGCATCGTCGTCGGCAAGCTGGGCACGGCCACCGTCACCCGCGAAGAGCTGTTCCCGCAGTAAATTGTTGCACTACCTGCGCCGGGCCGTTTGATCTGGCGCAGGTTTTCCTGCCGTTCCGCCGTGCCGTCTTGTCAACCATATCACGCCACAGCCGTTAAAGCCGTTAAGGCGCTGTTCCTCCCTTGCGTTCGAGTCATCTTGAAACCACATCACGGAGAGATACCCATGTTCAAAAAAATACTGCTGGCCATCGCCACCCTGATCGCGACGATGGGCTTTGCCTTTGCCCAGGTCGATGTCAACAAGGCGGACCAGGCGGCACTCGACAGCGTCAAGGGCATTGGCCCCGTCACGTCGAAAGCCATCATCGACGAGCGCGCCAAGGGCGGCGCCTTCAAGGATTGGGCCGATTTCGAAAGCCGCGTGAAGGGCATCGGCCCGAAAAGCTCCGTGAAGCTGTCGGAAGCGGGCTTGCAGGTGAATGGCCAGGCCAAGTCCGGCGCGCCGGCGGCGCCCGCCCCGGCGGCGAAGGCTGCCCCGGCAAAAAAGGAAGCTGCTGTGAAGGAAGTTGCAGCGAAAGAAGCCGCACCGAAGCCAGCTGCTGCGACCGACACCGCTGCGGCGCCAGCCAAGACGGCCGCTGAAACGAAGAAAGAAGCTGCTGCAGCCAAGAAAGAAGCCAAGGCCGCTGCTGCTGCAGCCAAGAAAGAAGCCGCCGCCAAGGCAGTGCCCGCTGCAGCGCCTGCCGCCGCAGCCGATGGCGCCGCGCCAGTGAAGACGGCCGCCGAAGCGAAGAAGGAAGCTGCCGCTGCCAAGAAAGAAGCGAAGGCTGCTGCCGCTGCCGCGAAGAAAGAAGCGAAACTGGCTGCCGCCGAGGCGAAGAAAGCGGAAGCCGAGAAAAAATAAGCGTTTTGTTGTAGAGCGTGCTGCGTGGTGGTGCCGCGCAGCATGCAAGAAAGCCCCGCGTGGTACCGGCCGCGCGGGGTTTTTTTATGCGACAGCCAGTTTACAGCTGCGACTCGATCGGCAGCCAGCGCATCACGGACACCAGCATGCGGCGCCAGAAACCCGACTCCGGATCGTGCGTCCATAGCTTGGCGGGCTGCTCGGTGGCGTCGGACCAGCGCAGCGCGCCATCGTCGAGGAACAGGCGGTAGCTGGTGTCGGCCGAGGTCGAGTGCAGGAACAGGGTGCGCATGTCGGCCGCCAGCGCGGCATCGTCGAACAGCACGCCCATTTCCGTGTTCAGCTGGGCCGAGCGGGGATCGAGGTTGAAGGAACCGACGAAACCACGCCGGCCATCGACCACCACGGCCTTGGTATGCAGGCTGGCGCGGCTCGAACCCATCAGGCTGATGCGCTTGCGATGCTGCGTCTTCAATTCATACAGGTCGACGCCGCCATCGAGCAGCAGCTGGCGGTAGCGCGCATAGCCCGCATGCACGAGGGCCACGTCGGTGGCCGCCAGCGAGTTGGTCAGCACCTTGACCTGGACGCCGGCCGCGACCTTGTCGCCCAGCAGCGTGCTCAGCGCCGTGCCGGGCACGAAGTAGGGCGAAGTCAGCAGCGCTTCTTCGCGCGCCTGCGTCAGCAGGGGCAGCAGGCTGTGCATGAGCCAGTGCTCGCTGCGCTGCAGGCTGGCCACGGGCGCGGCTTTTTCCGGCGGGTCCGACAGCACCTGCACTTGCGCGCTCCAGTGCAGCCGCAGCCGGCCATCGAGGTGGGCCTGCAGCTGGCCCGTGTCGGTCAGTTGCCGCAAATACGGCGAAGCGCCCAGTTCTCCCGTCAGCGCATCGAGGCGGGCGCGCACCGCCTGCAATTCGGGCGCACCCGCGTTCTTGCCTGCATGCAAGGCACCGATGGGGAGGACGGCGCGGCTGTTCCAGAAGCGGTCGAAGATGTCGCTCGTCTGCTGCACGGCGGGGCCCACCAGCAGCAAGTCGGCATCCTGGAAATTGACTTGCTCGGCGGCATCGAAGTATTCATCGCCGATATTGCGCCCGCCGACCAGGGCGACCCTGCCGTCGACGATCCAGGCCTTGTTGTGCATGCGCCGGTTCAGGCTGACGGCGCGCAAGGCCATTTCCACGGCGCGCCACCAGATGCCGTCGCGGTTGCGGCCTGGATTGAAGATGCGCACGTCGATCAGCGGGTGGCTGTCGAGCGCGAGGATGGCGGCGTCCTGGCCCCGTGCGTTGATGTCGTCAAGCAACACGCGCACGCGCACGCCGCGGTCGGCCGCACGCAGCAGTTCGCGCACGAGCAGCCGGCCCGTGACGTCGTTATGCCAGATGTAGTATTGCAGGTCGATGCTGCGGCCCGCTTCGCGCGCGCTCAGGGCGCGCAGGGCGAACGCTTCCAGGTTGTCGTCGACCAGGGCCGTGCCGCTGTGGCCCGGGCGTTGCGCCAGTTGCGGCGCCAGCACGCGGTCGAGCAGGGTGGCATCCATCGCCACGGGCAAGGCCATCCCTGGCGCGCCCAGCGAACGCTGGGCGAAGCGCCCGTAGCTGTACAGGGCGGCGATGCTGAGCACGGCAAAAAGCGTGCCCAGCAGCAATAGTTTGACGAGCATGCGGCGCACCGTCAGCGGGCCGCGGGCATGCTGCGGCGCGGGGAAAGCCTGGTGGTGTGGGGCATGCGGACTCTTTCAGCTGGATGGCGAGAGCCGATTGTAGCAGTTTCTATAACGCACGATTTCAGGCCGAGCCCGCCGGCAGCCGTGCCAGGAAGCCGTGAATCTGGGAAACGACGGCCGCGCCTTCGCCGACGGCGGCGGCCACGCGCTTGGTCGAACCGGCCCGCACGTCGCCGATGGCGAACACGCCCGGCACGCTCGTTTCCAGCGCGGCCCGCTCGGGCAGGTCGGGAGGCGGCTCGGTCAACAGCGCAGCGTGGCCGTGGGCGCGGCATTCGGCGCGCGTGACGTCGAAGCCCGTGCGGATAAAACCCTGTTCATCGACGGCCACGGCGCAGTCGTGCAGCCAGTCCGTGTTCGGATCGGCGCCCACGAACAGGAACACGCGGCGCACGGCGCAATCGCACTCTGTGCCCGTCTGGTTGTTGCGCCAGCGCACCTCCGTCAAGCCATCGTCGTCGCCTTCGAGGGCGATGATTTCCGTGTGCGTGTGCAAGGTGATGTTGGGCGTGGCGGCGATGCGCTCGATCAAATAGCTCGACATGCTGGCCGCCAGCCCTTCGCCGCGGATCACCATGTGGACCTTGGCGGCGTGGCCGGAGAGGAACACGGCCGCCTGGCCGGCCGAATTGCCGCCGCCGACCAGGATGATCTCTTCCTGCCGGCACAGCTTGGCTTCGATGGGTGAGGCCCAGTAATACACGCCCCGTCCCTCATACGTTTTCAGGTTGGCCAGCGAGGGGCGGCGGTAGCGCGCGCCGCACGACAGCACCACCGTGCGGGCGCGCACCTGCGTGCCGTCGCACAAGTTGACGCGCAGCGGCCAGGTGTCGCACAGCAGGCTGGCGGCGCTGGCCGGGGTGGCGATTTCGACGCCGAACTTTTGCGCCTGCACATAGGCACGTCCCGCCAGCGCCCGGCCGGAGATACCGGTGGGAAACCCCAGGTAATTTTCGATGCGCGCGCTGGCACCCGCCTGGCCGCCATACGCGCGCTGTTCCAGCGCCAGAACCGACAAGCCTTCGGAGGCCGCATACACGGCCGTGGCCAGGCCGGCGGGACCGGCGCCCACCACCAGCACGTCGAAAATCTTGTCGCCCGACAAATCGGGCAGCATGCCCAGGCAGCGTCCCAGTTCCGCATTGCCGGGATTTTTCATGATCTTGCCATCAGGACAGACCACCAGCGGCCAATCCTGCGGCGTCGGCTGGTAGCGCTGGGCCAGCGCGGCGGCGGCCGCATCGGTGGCCGGGTCGAGCACCGTGTGCGGATGGCCATTGCTCGACAGAAAGCTTTGCAGGTGGAACAGATTGCCATTGCCGCGCGGGCCCACCAGCACGGGGCCGCCGGAATTCGATTCGATCAGCGCCACGCGGCGCAGGATCAGGGCGCGCACGATGCGTTCGCCCATCTCCGCCTCGGCGACGATCAGCGCGCGCAAGGATTCCGAACTGATGTCGAGCAATTCCACCTCGCCCACGGCGCTGCCGTTGACGAGGGTGGGGCGGCCGGACAATTGCGCCACCTCGGCAATGAAATGGCCGACGCCCACTTCGCGCAGCACGGACGCCTGCCCCAGCACTTCGTGGCGCTTGATGCTGACGCGTCCGGACAGTATCACCAGCATGCCGAAGCTGCTGCTGCCCGCCTCGAACAGCGTCTCGCCATCGGCAAAGCGCTGCCGCGTGCCATAGCGCTGCAAGCGCTGCAGTTCGGGCGCATTGAAGACGGGCGAGATCTGGTGGCTGCGGCCCTGCAAGTCGAGCGTGGCGAACTGGACGGGATCGTCCTGCGTCGTTTCGGGAATGAATTCGGGGGTGCTGCTGGCCATGGCGAGTCCGTTCGGAGGCTGAATAAGCAAATAACAAAAATAACTAACAGTGGCGAGTCTAGCGCATGCGGCGCGCGCCCGCCGCAATACCCCCTGCGCATGCCCGGAAATGGCGGCGCGGCAGGCGCCATGCGGCATGCGGCGGCATGCGCGCACGCGCACGCGAACCCGGATGCCTCCGCCGATCAGCGATACGCTGCCCAGCATCTCATATTAGAATGGGTCTTTGTTGAAATTACTCAAACAGACACGATGGCTTACAAGACACTTGAAGATACGATAGGCAATACCCCGCTGGTGCAGCTGACGCGCTTGCCGGGCGCCGATGCGCTTGCGCGCAACAACGTCATCCTGGGCAAGCTGGAAGGCAACAATCCGGCCGGCTCCGTGAAGGACCGCGCGGCCATGTCCATGCTCAAGCGCGCTGAAGAGCGCGGCGTCATCAAGCCGGGCGATACCCTGATCGAGGCGACCAGCGGCAATACGGGCATCGCCCTGGCCATGGCCGCCGCCTTGCGCGGCTACAAGATGCTGCTCTTGATGCCCGATAACCTCAGCGTGGAGCGCCGCCAGAGCATGGCCGCCTACGGCGCCGACATTTTATTGACGCCGAAGACGGGCGGCATGGAATATGCGCGCGACCTGGCCGAGCAGATGCAGAAGGATGGCCGCGGCGTTATCCTCGACCAGTTCGCCAACGAAGACAATTCGCGCGCCCACTATGAGAGCACGGGACCGGAAATCTGGCGCGATACCAACGGCCAGGTCACGCATTTTGTCAGCGCCATGGGCACGACGGGCACCATCATGGGCGTGTCGCGCTATTTGAAAGAACAGAATCCCGCCATCCAGATCATCGGCGCCCAGCCCGAGGAAGGTTCGCAGATTCCCGGCATCCGCAAATGGCCGGAAGCCTATTTGCCGAAAATCTACGACAAGTCGCGCGTGGACCAGGTGGAATACGTGAGCCAGGGCGTGGCCGAGCGCATGGCGCGCAGCCTGGCGGCGGAAGAGGGCTTGTTTTGCGGCATCTCGGCAGCCGGCGCCTGCGAAATCGCGCTGCGCATCTCGCAAACGGTGGAAAACGCGACCATCGTATTCGTCGTGTGCGACCGCGGCGACCGCTATTTGTCGACCGGTGTTTTCCCTGCGTAACGGCTGAAGTCATGAAACTGATGTTGGCCAGGACGGCCTGAGAACTGCTGAAAACTACCCCCTCCCCACGGCGGGGAGGGAAAACCTGCGAAACTGGCAGGATCAGCCTTGTGGCGTTTCGCCTTCTTTTGGCTTGAATTGTTTGTCGCTGATGCGGAATTTGTTACGACGGTCACCCATCAGGTAACGCAGGTCGCGGATGCTCAGGTCGCTGACTTCGTGCATGCGGATCAACAGCGATGCGCCGACCGGCAGGCGGTGGTGACGGATTTTGCTGATGACCGGTGGCGCTACTTCCAGCGCGCGGGACAAGGCTGCGTCGTTTTTCAGGCGCAGGTTTTCGATCAGGGTATCGAGCAATCTGTTTGGGTTGTATTGAAGCAGATCGTCGGAGTCCGAATCGCTGTTCATATCAATGCCGACTTGGTTTGTCATGATGTTATTGTTCCTTCTGTAGTTGCACTGCAAAGTAAAAAACACTCGGAGCTCGCTCTTGCTGCGTTCATGTTCATTCTTTACTAAAAGGAACGAATTCACACACGGTACGATCCGGGATACAGTTTTTCATGATATATACACAATTGTACAACAGGATTCAATTTCAGACCGGAAAGCCTGCTAATCTTGCTTTGTACAGAATCGGTGTTGTCTGGTTGCAACACCTATTTATTCTTTATTATGCTCCATGATAGAACAAAAATTGTACTTTGACAAAAGTTAAGTATAAAACCATTTCCGTATTCCGTGCCGCACAAAGGCTGGCGAGCGAGGCTGGCACATGTTATCGGCCCTACCATAGTCTTGTTTGGTGGCCGCTTCAACATCCCTTACGCTTTCTTACAAGTAATATTATAACTTTACACTGACTTTCGGTTAGCGTGCGCGCACTTGGCTGATGGCCTTGCCCAGGTCAATGACTGACATGGCATAAAAATAACTTCTGTTGTACTGAGTTATAGCAAAGAAGTTATTGGTTGCCAAGTGATACTCAGTTGCTTCTGAACCATTTTGTAAGTCGATCAAGCCGAACAGCATGTTCTGGGGCGTGGCCGCGACGGTGCTCACGCCCGCTTCCTGCAATTCCCCCAGCCGGTACTTGGCCTGCAAGCCCTGGCCGATGAATTTTTCCCAGGCGCGGCTGGCCGAGACGGTGACAGGATAGGTGCTGATGGCCGGATCGTCGCGCCGCCAGCCGTGTTCGACGAGGAAATGCGCGACGCTGCCGATGGCGTCGGCCGTGGAATTGCGCAGGTCGATATGACTATCGCCATCGAAGTCCACCGCATATTTCATGATGCTGCTAGGCATGAACTGCGGCAGGCCGATGGCGCCCGCATACGAGCCGAGCAGGGTCAGTGGATCGATGCCATCCTTGCGCGCGTACAGCAGCGCGTTTTCCAGTTCTCCCTTGAAAAATTCCATGCGTGCGGCCCGCGTCGGGCTTTCCGGATAGGAAAACGCCAGGGTGGTCAGCGCGTCGAGCACGCGGAAGCGGCCCGTATTGCGTCCGTACACGGTTTCCACGCCGATGATGCCGACGATGATCTCGGCCGGCACGCCATATTCACGCTCGGCGCGCGCGAGCGCTTCCGCGTTCTCTTCCCAGAATTTCACGCCCGCATTGATGCGCACCGGCTCGATGAAGCGCGCGCTGTACGCTTGCCAGTTCTTCGGCTTGCCCGGCGGCGCCGGTTTCATCAGCTGCACGGTCGACTCGACATAGCGCACCTTGCCGATCAGGGTATCGAGTCCGGCGCGGTCAAAGCCATGCTTGGCAGACATCTCGTCGAGGAAGGCGCGGACTTCTTTCCAGTTGGCATAGTCGACAAATTCGCCTTCGAAGTCGAATTTTGCCGGTGCTTTTTTGGCTGCGACCTTGGCGGGCGGGGCCTTGGCCGCGCGCACGGCACGGGCGCGGTCGGCGGCGGAAATATGGCTGTTTTCGCCGGCGTGCGCGGTGGCCAGGCACAGGGGAAGGGAGAGGAGCAGGGACAGGGCGGAGGTTTTGATCGGTAACAAGGAGCGTCTCATCGGCATTGGGTTAACAGGCGGCGCAAGCTGCGCCGCGCGCGGAGTTGTTCGTCTGGGTTGGCATTACCATACTTCATCGCGGCATAGATTGCCAGAAACTGTGCGATGGCGGCGTGCGCCTCGGGTGTGGCCTTGCCTGCGGCCAGCCGGGCAGCATAACCGTGCGGGCCTTCATGCGGCGCACGGCTGTGGCCGCGCCGCGCCTGCTGGCGGCAAAACTGCGCGTACAGGGCGTCGAGCGGATCGCCTTGCCGGGCCTGGCGCCACCAGACCAGTGCGCCGGCCACGGCGGACAGCAGGGCCAGCACGGCGCAAGCCAGTGCCAGTGTCTTCGCCGGCAAGTTTTTCAAGCCATCGAGCATGGCGCGCTGGCGCTGCGGCGTGGTGTCGAGCACCCAGCTGCTCCAGGCTTGCTCGGCCTGCTGCCATTGCTGGCGCCAGGCAGCAAGCGCCCCGTGCGCGCCGCCATCGAGGCCGGCCAGTGCGCGCCACGCCGTCAACGGCGACGGTGCCGGCGGCAGGGCGGCGTCCAGGTTGCGCTCGGTGCGCAGGGGTGCGACGGCGCCCGTGGGATCGATGCGCACCCAGCCCCGGCCCGCCAGCCACACTTCGCTCCAGGCGTGGGCATCGGACTGGCGCACCGTCAGGCTGGCACCGTCACTGTTGCGTGCGCCGCCCTGGTAACCGGTGACGACGCGCGCGGGTATGCCCATGGCGCGCATCAGCACGACGAAGCTGCCCGCGTAATGTTCGCAAAAGCCCGCCTGCGTCGTAAACAGGAAGTCGTCGACGCCATGCTTGCCCAGCAGCGGCGGCTGCAGGGTGTAGCGGAAGGGCGCGCGGCGGAAGTGCTCCAGCACGGCGGTGATGGCGTCGGCGGGCGCCAGCATCTGCGCGCCGCTGCCGCGCAGGGCGCGTGCCCAGGCCACGCTGCGCGGATTGCTGCCGGCGGGCAAGGCCAGCCAGGGTTGCTGCTGGGTCAAAGACAAGCCGGCCTGCAGCTGGTAGCGGGAGTGGGAACTGACGCGGTAACGCACGGTCGAAGTAATAGGCTGTATGGTCAGCACTTCCAGCGCGGACGACACGACGTAGGGATTGCCGGGCAAGCGTTCGATGCTGCGGGGCACGTCGAGCGCGAAGATGCGCCGCTGGCCGCTTGCCTGCAAGGTCACCTCATATTGGCTGGGCCGGCCTTCCAGCGCGATGTCGATGCGGCTGTCGCCGGCAGGCGCGCGCCCTTTCGCGCCCCGGCGCGTCCAGGTGGCGCCGTCGTAGTCGCCCAGCACCACGCCGCGCCAATACAGCTGCTCTTGCGGCGGGAGCGGGGTGGAAAAGCGGGCAGTGAAGACGGGTTCGCCAGACAGGGCCAGCGAGGCGATGGCGCCCGGTTGCATGCTGTCGGACAAGCCCGTGCGCGCCTGCGTGCCCTCGTGCGGCGCGCCCCACAGGGGGCCGTCGATGCGCGGCACGGCAAGAAACATCAGGGCCGCCAGGGGAAGGGCCAGCGCCAGCATGCGTCCCAGCAAACTTAATCTTTGCGCCAGGCGAGGCTGCAGCGTGCCGTACTGGGCCGACAGCAGGCCGGCCAGCAAGACGAGGACGGTAGCCAGCATCCAGACGGCGCTGAGGATGCCTTGCGCATGGAAGAAGTTCGCCAGCAGGAGGAAAAAACTGAGGAAGACGAAGACGAAGATATCGCGCCGGCCATGCATTTCCAGCGATTTCAAGGCCAGCAGCAGGGCCAGCATGGCTACGCCGGGATCGCGTCCCAGCACGCTGCCATAGCTGGCGTACACGCCGGCGATGCCCAGCAAGGCCAGCGGCGCGAGCAGCGTGAGCGGCGGCTGGCGCCGGCCCCGCACGGTAATGATGGCGCGCCACAGCAGCAGCGCGGCGGCGGCCACCGACAGCCACGCAGGCAGGTGCAGCGCGTGCGGCGCCAGCACCATGGCGGCGGCCAGCAACAGCAGCAGCATGTCGGCCTTGTCGCGCGGCAAGCTGTTAAACCAGCGGATCATGGTGACTCCTTGCTGGGAGGTAAGTCATGCAGGGCCAGCGCGCGCAGGCAGGCGTCGCGCTGGCTGAGGCCCAGGCCCGGCGCCACGGTCAGCGCGCCCAGGCGCAAGCCATAGGGCTGGCCGTCCCGCTCCGCTGCCAGCACCCAGGCGGCCAGGCGAGACAAACGCGCTTCCGGCGCCAGCGCGTGCAGGGCGGCGTGCTCAAGCATGATGCTGCCAGGGGCTGCGCCCGCCTGCGCGTCGGTGGCAGGCTGGAATTGTTTGCTGAATAAATGCTCGCCGTCATGGCGGGCGATGTGGCGCCAGGCCAGGCGGTGCAAGGGATCGCCTGGCTGGTAGGCGCGCACGCCAGCCAGCTCCAGGGCGCCGCCGGACGTGCGCGGCGGTTGTGCTTGTTGCACCTGCCGCACCGTGCCGGCAGGCAAGGGCAGTGGCGGCGCGTTGTGCTCGGGCTGCGGATACACGAGCACGCGCGCCTCCGGCTGCCAGTGGCACCAGGCAACAAACAGGCCCAGCGGAAAACGGCCGGACAGGCGCACGGGAGGAGCAGCGAGCCATCCCCGTTGCTGCGCCGCTACGCCGATGCTGACGGCCGTTTCGCCATGGGCGGCGATGTCGGCCAGGCTGGGCGCTGCCGGCGAGCCGAACGCGGCCAGGTGGATCGCATGGCGCGGGCGTGTGCTGCGGTTGATCAGGCGCAAGGTGAACAGGGCATGGCTGCCCGTGAAGACGGGCTTGCCGGGCGTGGCGGCCAAGGCCAGGCCCGCCAGGTTGCGGCTTGTAAACAGCATGTCGGCGATGGTGCAGGCGGCCGCGAAGTACGTCAGGGCGTAGCCCAGGCCCAGGCCGTAGTTGACGGCGGCGATCCACAGCGCCAGCAGCAGCACCGCAAAGGCGAGGCCCGCGCGCGAGGGGCGGATGTGCACGCGCTGCGCGCCCAGCCAGGGGCGTGCCGGCAGCCAGGAAACATTGCGCCAGCGCATGCCGGTCAGACGGGGATGTTCAAGAGCATGTGCTGCAGCAGGGCGCGGCTATCCGAGGCTCCTTGCGCGCCATGCAGGCGGTGGGCGCAGACGGGCAGCAGCACGGCTTGCACATCGTCGGGCGTGACGTGGTCGCGTCCGGCCAGGGCGGCCCAGGCGCGCGCCGCCTGCAGCAGGGCCAGCGCGGCGCGCGGACTGAGGCCATCGGCAAACACGCCCGGCACGCGGGTGGCATGCACGAGGGCCAGCACGTAGTCGACCACGGCAGGCGAAGCGTGGATGGCGCGCAAGCCCGCCTGCGCCTGCAGCAATTCTTCCGCGTTCATGACGGCTGGCAAGGTTTGCAGCATGGCGCGGCGGTCGGCGCCCAGCAGCAGTTCCCGTTCGGCGGCCGCATCCGGGTAGCCCAGGGTGACGCACATGAGAAAACGGTCGAGCTGCGATTCGGGCAGGGGGAAGGTGCCCAGCTGGTGTGCGCAGTTTTGCGTGGCGATGACGAAAAACGGCTGCGGCAGCGCGCGCGTGACGCCGTCGAGCGTCACTTGCCGCTCTTCCATCGCTTCGAGCAAGCCCGATTGGGTCTTCGGCGTGGCGCGGTTGATCTCGTCGGCCAGCAGCACCTGGGTAAACAGGGGGCCTGGATGAAAAATGAAACTGGCGCTGCCCCGGTCATACACGCTCATGCCGGCCACGTCGGCCGGCAGCAGGTCGCTGGTAAATTGCTGGCGTTTCCATTGCAGGCCCAGCGAGATGGCCAGCGCATGCGCCAGCGTCGTCTTGCCCACGCCGGGCACGTCTTCGATCAGCAGGTGGCCGCCCGCCAGCACGCAGGCGAGGGTCTGGCGGATCTGTAACTGTTTGCCGACGAGAACTTCGCCGATCTGCTGTGCGGCCTGGTGTATTTTCGAAAACATGCTATTTCTATCACAGTACGATGGATTATTTAATTTACAATCGCTTTGGCCAGGTCAAAGCGCGCTGCCCGCCCGTTGCGCGCTCGTGGTAGATTAGAGAGGCAGCAAGGACGGCCAGGGCGGCACAGACCAGCCAGTGATTTTATGCGAGAACGCGCAGGGCGAACAGGAATGCCATGCAGTGTTCCCGGAGAATGGATAGAGACAGAGGTAACCAGTACAGCGCATGAGCACAGCCATTTATACCCATCCCGATTGCCAGCGCCACGAAATGGGCGACTGGCATCCCGAATCGCCGGCCCGCTTGCAGGCCATCAACGATCAATTGATCCTCGCGCACATCAGCGACCTGGTCGAGCACCGCGACGGCGTGCGCGCGCAATTGTCCGATATCGAGCGCAACCACAGCGCCACGGCCATCGGCCTGGTGCGCGACAACGTGCCGCCGGCGGGCGATTACTATCCGCTCGACGGCGACACCCTGCTCAACGCGCACAGCTACGAGGCGGCGCTGGCCGCCGCTGGCTCGGCCGTGGCCGCCACGGATGCCGTCATCGATGGCGAGATCAGCAACGCCTTTTGCGCGATCCGCCCGCCCGGCCACCATGCGCGGCCCAGCGAACCCATGGGTTTTTGCCTGTTCAACAATATCGCCATCGCCGCCAAGCATGCGCTCGACGTGCGCGGGCTTGAACGGGTCGCCATCGTCGACTTTGACGTACATCACGGCAATGGCACGGCCGAATCCGTGGCGAACGACCCGCGCATCCTGATGGTGAGTTTTTTCCAGCACCCGTTCTATCCGTACAGCGACGTGGAATCGTATACGGATACGCGCGTCAACGTGCCCGTGCCGGCCCGCTCGAAAGGCGATGCCGTGCGCCAGCTGGTGCTCGATCACTGGCTGCCCGCGCTGCACCGGCAGCAGCCGCAGATGATTTTCATTTCCGCCGGTTTCGATGCCCACCGTGAAGACGACGTGGGCGGCATGGGCCTGGTGGAGGCCGACTACACGTGGATGACGCAGCAGATGATGGCCGTGGCCCATCAGTATGGCAAGGGGCGCATCGTCAGCTGTCTCGAAGGGGGCTACAACCTGTCGTCGCTGGGCCGCAGCGTGGCGGCGCACGTGAAGGCGCTGGCGGAACTCTGACTACAGCAGGGTGGGGCGGCTGCGGGAATTGGTGTGGCGGTGCGTCTGGTAGTCGAGCGCATCGCCGGCCATGAAGCGGCGCCAGGCTTGCGTGTAGACGAGCGATGATTTCTCCGCATCGAAGCTGTCGAGCTGCAGCATGTCGCGGTGGTGCTTGATTTCATTGACCAATTGGTCATACAGCATTTGCAAGCCATAACTGTCCGCGCTCTGGCGTTTCAGGCGCTCTTCCAGCTGCGCCACTTGCCCCTGCAACTGCCGGCATTCCCTCTTCCAGTCATTGCGCGGCGGGCGCTTGGGCGCCATGCCAGTGTGTTCCATCATCATATCGACCTATCCCCATCGCGTATCTCCCTGCACCTGGCGGAGCCAGCCTGGAAATAATTGCTTTTCATTTAAGAGGCGATATTAGAGCACACTTTTTTATTACTCTCAGTAAATATAAAAATCCTTGTGGAAATACTTGACCTGGCTTCCCAGGCGCGCATCACTGGCGCTGCGCTGCCTTCAACGGCGCTGCCGGGGCGGCTCCGGCCATTTTTCCGTCGTCGGCATAGGTCAGGGTCAGCAGGGTATTGTCGTCCCAGGTCACGTCATGCAGCGGCGGCACGAAGCGCTGGCGGTCTTGCGTGACGCGGATGTCCAGCGTGCGCTCGCCCGAGCGCGCCTGCACGGCCAGCAGCTTGCGCAGCACGGGAAACGGTACGTGGATCAGCGACGAGTGGCACGGTCCGCCCGCCAGGCGGAACAGGTTGCGCCGGACGAAGGGGAGCTGGTCCTGTTCGACGGCCCAGCGGATTTCGCATTCCAGGCGCAAGTCGCCCAGGCGGCGCACGTTCGCGGGCAGTCCTGGCGTATGGATGTCGGCGCGCCAGCGCAGGGTGTCGCGCTTCTTGTTGCTGACCAGGTCGGCATTCGCATCGTAGGCCGTCTTGTCGCGCGTCAAGGTGAAGCTGCCGTCCGCCGCCAGGGGCACGGGGATGGACAGGTTGTCGGCCGACAGGTGCAAGGTCACGCCATCGAGCCGGGCCTGGGGCGTGGCGGGAACCAGCATGAAGCGCAGCGGCGCGTCCGGCGCCAGGCGCTGGTGGTCGGCATACGCGTCGAGTCCCTTGAGCATGGTGCGGTAGGGGCGCAGGTCGGGATCGCGCGTGCCTTGCACGTCGACGATCTGCTGCATTTCCTGGCTCACCGGGTCCCCGGGCGCCGCCGCTTGTTCCTGGGCCATGGCGGGCAGCAGGCCGGCGCTAAGGGAGACGAGGAGGCAAAAACGGGAAAAGTGCATGGAAGGCGTGCCAGGTTAAGCTTGCAATGGTGAACCGGCCAGGCTGGACGGACTGCGGATATTATCATTCATGTAACTGCCAAATTATCACCAATTGTCTCGTTCGTGTCGCACAGCTGGCGCTGGCGGCGGAAAATGGGACGTCGTGGCGGCAACCACGTAAAATAGCGGATTGACCGAACGATTTTGAAAGCAAGAGCATGGCGATACAATGGTACCCAGGACACATGAACGCGGCCCGCAAGAAAGCGGCCGAGACCATGGAAAACACCGATCTGGTGATTGAAGTGGTGGACGCGCGCCTGCCGGCAGCCAGCTGCAATCCCATGGTGGACGAGCTGCGCCTGTTCCGCCAGCGCCCTTGCCTGAAGATCCTCAACAAGACTGACCTGGCCGATCCTGCCGCGACAGCCGCCTGGGTGGCCTATTTCAATGCCCAGGAAGGCGTGACCGCGTATGCGATGACGACCAAGAAGCCGGGCGACGTGGCGCGCATCCCTGACCTGGCGAAATCGCTGGCGCCGCACCGCGGCGTGCCGACGAAGCCGCTGCGCATCATGATCATGGGCATCCCCAACGTGGGCAAGTCGACCCTGATGAACGCGCTGCTGAAAAAGCGCGTGGCCAAGGTGGGCGACGAGCCGGCCGTGACCAAAATGCAGCAAAAGCTGTACCTGGACAAGAACACGATTCTGGTCGACACGCCCGGCATGTTGTGGCCAAAGATCGCCATCCCCAGCGATGGCCTGATGCTGGCGGCCAGCCACGCCATCGGCTCGAATGCGCTGATCGAAGAGGAAGTGGCCGTGTTCCTGGCCGAGGAATTGCTCAAGCGCTACCCGGACTTGCTGGCCGCCCGCTACGGCACCAAGGTCGATGAAGTCGACGCCATCGGCGTGGTCGAGGGCATCGCCGCCAGGCGCGGTTTCCGCATCAAGGGCGGCGACTACGATTTCGAGAAAGCGTCGCACACCTTGTTGCTCGACTACCGCAGCGGCATCCTCGGGCGTATCTCCTTGGAAACGCCGGATACGCGCGCCGCCCTGCTGGCCCAGCACGCGGCCGAGATGGCGGAAAAAGCGGCCAAGGCAGCGGAGCTTGCCGCCGAGAAGGCGAAGAATGCGGCGCGCGGCAAGCGCGGCACGTAAGTTACCGCTTCACCATGCAAAAAGCGCCGCGACAGCAATGTTGCGGCGCTTTTTTTCATGCGCTATCCGATTATCCGAATTTGAAACTGCTCACCGCCAGCGCCCCAAAGAAATCCTCCTCGTGGTACACCACGTGCGCCGCTTCCTGCTCGGCCGCGCCGAGCGCCACCATCAGCGGCAGCAGGTGGTCTTCCTGCGGATGGGCCTGGCGCGCTCCCGGGGCCCGGTCCCAGGCCAGCAATTGCTCCAGCCTTTGTTCTGGCGGCAAGGCCATGGCCTGGCGCAGCCAGGCGTCGAACTGGTGCGAGGCGGCGGCGCCCGCCTGGCCGAACTGGCGCAGGTTGTGGTAACTGAGGCCGCTGCCCAGTATCAGCACGCCTTGCCGGCGCAGGCCCGCCAGCGCGCGGCCCACTTCGACGTGCGTCAGCGGGTCGTAGCCGTGCTTGAGCGACAGTTGCACCAGCGGCATGTCCGCCTGCGGGTAGATGGGGAACAGGGCGCTGAAGGTGCCATGGTCGAAACCGCGCTCGTGGTCCAGGCGCGCCGGGTGGCCGGCCGCATCGAGCAACTGTTTTACCTGCACCGCCAGCTCCGGCGCGCCCGGCGCCGGGTACTGGATCTGGTACGTGTGCGGCGGAAAGCCCGAGTAATCGTAGATCATGCCGGGCTTGGGGCTGGCCGAGACGAGAAACTGCGGCCCTTCCCAGTGCGCCGTCACCACCAGCACGGCCTTGGGACGCGCGCCGATCTGGCGCGGGATATCCTGCAACGATGCTTCGAGCACGTCGTAGCGGCCGCCGAACTGGTCTTTCATGAACGGCCACGGGCCGCCGCCGTGCGACAGGAAATACGTGGGGAAGGTGTGCTCTTGCATGGCGGCTCCTGGTGGGAATGGCTGATGCTGTCGATGATAGTCATGCGCGGTCAGTTGATCAAGATCGCAATTATTGATATATCATTTCCATTTTGTTGATGATGGGATGCTCATGGATACCTTGCGCAGCATGCGCGTGTTTCGCGCCGTGGTGGAGCTGGACAGTTTCGTGCGGGCCAGCGAGCGCCTGGACCTGTCGCCGGCCATGGTCAGCAAGCACGTGATGCACCTGGAGCGCCACCTGGGCGCGCGTTTGCTGAACCGCAGCAGCCGCCACCTGAGCCTGACGGAAATCGGCAAGGTGTATTTTGAACAGTGCCGCGACATGCTCGACAATCTCGACGAGGTGGAAGCGACGGTCGGCCGCACGACGGTGGTGCCGCGCGGCATGCTGCGCCTGAGCGCCCCCGTCTGGTTCGCCAACGCCATCTTTACGCGCACGCTGGCCGCCTACCGCGAGCGCTTCCCGGAAGTGACTTTTGACGTCGACCTCAGCGGAAGAGTCGTCAACCTGGTGGAAGAGGGCTTCGACCTGGCCCTGCGCGTGAGTCAGGCGCCGTCGCCGAGCCTGATCGCGCGGCCCATCGGCAGCATCGCCTTTCATTTGGTGGCCGCGCCCGCCTACTTGGCGCGCGCGGGCCATCCGCACGTGCCGCAGGACCTGGCGCAACACGCCATGATCAGCTATTCCTTGTTGTCAAACGGAAATGAACTGGCTTTCGACGGGGAGCAGGGGCGCGAGACGGTGAAGTTCTCGCCCGTGCTGCAATGCAATAACGAAAGCTTGCTGCACGCGGCCGCGCTCGACGGCATGGGCATTGCCCTGCTGCCCTCGTGGCAAACGGATGCGGACCTGGCGGCAGGGCGGCTAGTGCGCCTCTTCGACGGCTACCAGCTGGCGGGCGGCAAGGTGTACGCCGTGTACACGAGCCGCCGCTACCTGTCGTCGAAAGTGCGCACCTTCATCGACTTCCTCGCCGATGAAGGGCGCCTGGGGGCCTGACTAGGCGATTGAACGCTTGACGTCGATCAAGGCGAACAGGCGCGCGCTGCGCATCCACGCCAGCACCAGCACCGCCAGCTGCGTCGCCAGGAAGCCGGCCACGAGGGCCAGCGGACCGGGGGCGGCCAGGTTCAGCCGGGCCACGCCCAGCAGCGCATACAGGGCCAGTCCCAGCACGGTGATGACGAGGTAGATGGCCAGGCTGGCCAGCGGACGCCGGCGCAGCATGCCGAGGCCCCGCCACCAGGCCTTGACGGCCGACGTGCGGCGACGGTCGACGGCCAGCGCCGCGCGGCCCGCGTCGAGCGTGGCGCAGGCCAGCAGGAACAGCACGCCCGTGAGCAGCAAGGCCAGGTGGCGGGCCAGGTCGGCGTCCGCTTCCAGGATGGCCTTGGCCGCGTGCTTGTCTGCCAGTTTCAGCGCGCCGGCGCCGATCGCCAGCGCCACGCCCAGCGGCACGATACTCCACAGCAGCATGCGCAGCATGCGGCCGTATTCGCCGAAGGCGCCCGTCAGCAGGGGGCCGAAGCCCAGCGCCGCAGGCGCGCGCGCGGCCGTCACCACCAGACCGCTCAGCAGCGGCGACAGCAGCAAGGCCAGGATGGCGCCGGTGATGGCGGCCTGGTTGATGGCGGCGCCGTTGCGTGCCGCATTGGCGACCAGGTCGGCCAGGGTCGACATGTCGAGCTGGTGCGCCAGGGCCGCCGCATGCACGGCCTGGTCGAGGCTGGCGCTCAGGGTGCGCCACAGGGGAAAGACGGCAAGGATGGCGGGGATCAGCAGCAAGCCCGCCCACAGCAGCAGCAAGCGCCATTGCAGGGCGGCGCGGCTGGCGCGCGTGGTCAGGGTCAGGCCGCTGGCCCGTGTCGTGGAAGTGGCGCTCATACGATGGCAATCAGGGAAAGGAGGTATTGGAAGGCGGCGGCCAGGTCGAAGCTCCAGCGCCGCGCGGCCGAGGCATCGGCTTTCAGGGTGCGGCTGTCATCGAGCTTGTTGACGTCGAGGTAGTGCACGCGGTCGGGATCGAGTTCGGCCGAGACGGCCTTCACGGGCTTGCTCCAGGTGTAGCGCTGCCACAGCTGCTCGTTGTCCCATACCACGCGTTCGGACGTGCCGTCGGCGAACTTCACCAGCAGTACCTGCGGCACGGACGCGCCGCGGCGGCGCAAGACCACGCTGGTCAGATACGGATACGGTCCCGTGCCGGGCTTGGCGTCCGGATGCGCCTTGTCCCACGCCTCGCGCACCTTTTCCTCCTCCTTTTCCAGCGCCTCGGCCGTGTGTTCCACGCGCTTGCCGTTCACCAGCGCCGTGCCGGCCAGCGGCGTCTGCTCTTCGCTGGTGAAGCTGCCGATGCGGTCGTCGATATTCGCGCTGGCATAGACTTGCTGCGCGAAGACCTGTTCCACGATGCGCCGCTGGCCCGTCGCCTCGGCCAGCGCTTCGCGCAGGTCGGCCACGCTCGGGTGGCGGAATTTCCACTGTTCATAATAGGCCTTGAAACCCCGTTCCATGGCCTCGCTGCCGATGCGCGCTTCCAGGTCGCGCATGGTGACGGCCGTGCGGCTGTAGACGGGGCCCACGCCCTGCAGGCGGTTCCACGCATTCTGGCCCAGCGGGTCGGCCGCATCCTGGCGCGGTGCGGCCATGCGCTCGAATTCGAAGACCTTGAAGGCGGGATCGAAGCCCAGGCGCTTGAGCAGGGGCGTGGTGGCGTGGATGTCCTGGCCGCGCGCGCGCAGCATGCGCTGGTCCCAGTACTCGTTCAAGCCTTCGTCGAGGATCGGTTCCTCGAACTCGTTCGAGGCCAGGATGCCGTAGAAATAGCCATGCCCGAATTCATGGATGGTGACGAAGTCGAGGCCGAATTCTGCCGCCGTCTTCGGCTGCAGGCTGGCGTAGCTGGACGCCGTGATGAAGGTCGGGTATTCCATGCCGCCCGCTTCGGCCGCATTAAACGGCGGAATCACCACCGTCAGGGTCTTGTACGGATACGGGCCCAGAGTGCGCGAGAAATACGTGAGCGAATCCTTGGCCGCCTGCAGCGCGGGCGCCGCGTTGGAGGCGTATTCGGGCGGGTACAGCACTTTGATGGCCACCGGCGGGCTGCCTGGGCCGCTCCAGCTGCCCAGCAGGGGCTGGGCGCTGCGCTTGTCGGCCGTCCAGGCGAAATCGTGCACGTCGCCCTGCACGTAGTGATGCGTGAGCATGCCGTTCTTTTCCTGCGGCGCGCCCTGCAGTTCGCCCGTGGCGCCCACCGTGTACTCCTTGGGCACGGTCAGTTTCACGTCGTAGTGGCCGAAATCGGCGTAGAACTCCGAATTGAGGTGGAATTCATGCGCGTTCCAGCGCGGCGCGGTGGCGCCCCGTTCGCCGGGCAGTTCCAGCACGGCGATTTTCGGGAACCACTGGCCCACCAGGTGGAAGCTGCCGAAATAGCCGGTGCGCGCGATGACGCGCGGCAGCTGGTCGAAGAAGCGGATGTCGAGCGTCGTCTCGGCGCCCGGCGCGACGGCCTGCGGCAAGTCGACGCGCACCACGGTGCGGTCGGTGGCCGGGCCGTTGTCCGGCTGGACGAAATGCCAGGGCGCCTTTGCACCGTTCTGCGTCATGCTGCGCAGTTCGATGTAGCCCCACTCGCCGTCGCGCGTGTCGACGCCCGAGCGGAAGCCCGTGTCGAGCTTGCGCTTTTCGGTGAAGAAGGTCGAATGTTCGCCTTCGAATGCGTTCAGATACAGGTGCAGGTAGACGCTGCTGACGGCTTGCGCGCTGCGGTTGCGCCAGCGCAACTTTTGCTGGCCATCGATGGTGTGCTTGACGGGATCGAGCGTCGCTTCGATCTGGTAGTCGACCACGCGGTCCGACAGGGTCGCTTGCGCGCCCGTGCGCGCGCCGCCCCACGCATTGCTGGCGCTGGGCGTGCCGACGGCCGACGCGTGCGGCGACGCCAGGGCGATGCCGTCGGCCGATGGCGCCAGCGGCACGGGCGCGCCGGCAGGCTTGCCCTGGCCCGGCTGGGCGAACAGGTCGGCCTGCAGGGCCAGGCCGGCCAGCAGCAGGGCGGCGATGGAGAGGGCTTTGAACTTGCCCAAGATGGGGAAAAAACCAATGCTGCGGCGCGTGCCGCGGGGACTTGGCGGCCCCTGGCGCGTTGTGCTACGACTTTCCATGCGTGACTCCCACAGTGACTTCTTATTGTTGATTTTTAAATGCAGTCGGCTGCGCCCGGGATTGCCGGGTGCACCTTAATATACCTACAAAAATGCCAAATCACCAATAAAATATTGGCATAAGGAAAGTACCAGCGGGCTGGTGCTTGCGGCGCCGTGCGCCGTGGGTATAATGATTCGCTTTTGCCATCCCTCCGTCCCTCTGCCGAGCGTCCGCGCCCCGGCAGCGCACCCAGCTTTCCGCCATGATGCCTGTCCCTCCCGCCCTGACCATCGCCACGCGCACCTTGCTGCTGTGCGCCCTGGCCATGCCGGCGTGCGCGCAGGATGGCGTGGATGGCGGCGCGGCCGGCGTCACGCATGGCGACTTGTCCGCCGAACTGGCGCAGGGCGGCCAGCACAGCGTGCGCGGCGCGCTGTCGCGCGAGCAGGACGGCATGACGCTCGACGTGGCCATCGACGGGCTACGCAACGGCAATTACCGCGATGGCAGCGTGTTTCACCAGCGCGGCTTCAACGGCGGCGCGGAATGGAAGCTGCGCCAGGGCCGCATCGGCTTCAGCGCCGACCAGCTGAACCAGGACACCCGCTATCCCGCGCCCGAGGCGCCGTTCCTGGCCTTGCTGGCGGCCCGCCCGGAAGACCTGTACCGCTATGAGGTGCGGCGCGCCAGCGCCTTCGTGCAGCGCTATGTGGGCAGTTTCGAGCTGGGCGTGGAGTTGTCGCAGCGGGAAAAGCGCGCCACGGCCCGCTATGCAGGCGAGGACGGCAGCAGCGAATCGCGCTACAGCAGCCGCCGCCGGCAACTGGCGCCCCGTCTGCGCCATTACGGCAAGGTGGGCGGCGTGGGCACGGATACGGAAGTGGGCCTGGACCTGATGCAGTGGCAGCGGCGCTCGGACCGCGCGGCGCCGGGCCGCGATGGCGACGGGCAGCGCCGCCAGTACTCGCGCGCGCTGCTGCTGCGCGAAGAGCTGGCCTTCGGCGGCGCGTATGCGCCGCGACTGCTGCTGGGGCTGCGGCATGAACAGTTCCAGCTCGATCCGGCCGACATGCCCGCCGGCGGCAGCGACTGGGAAAACCAGAATGCCTGGGATTTGCAGGGCAGCCTGCAGCTGCGCCCGCAACTGAGCGTGTACGCCAAGGCCGCGCGCAGCTACCGCATCGACGACGATGGCTATACCCGCGCCGGCTACCGCCCCCTGGCGGGACAGCTGCGGCGCGAAACGGAAGTGGGCGCCACCTTCGGCGACGCGGCGCGCAGCGCTTCCGTGCGCCTGTTCAGCGAGCGCCTGAGCAACCAGATCGTCTTCGACCAGAGCCTGGGCCAGCTGGGCTTTGCGGGCAACCTCGAGCCCTCGCGCCGCGCCGGCATCGCCATCGAGGCCGGCCTGGCGCTGGCGCGCGACTGGCGCCTCGACGCTCAGCTGCGCCAGGTGCATGCGCGCTATGACGATTACGCCTACGACGGCCCGGACATCGCCCTCGTGCCGAAAACCCTGGCCAGCCTGCGCCTGTACTGGACGGGGCAGGCCGGCGCCAGTGCCGACGTGGGCGTGCAATGGCTGCGCGCCCTGCGCTATGGTCCGGATTTCGCCAACAGCTGCCTGGCGCAGGTGCCCGCGTTTGCCACCGTGGACGGGCGCTATGCGCGCAAGCTGGGTGCCTGGGAGCTGGAACTGGCCGGCAGCAACCTGGCCAACCGCCGCCATTACGGCGATGCGCCGGGCTGCCGCTCCAGCATTTACCTCAACGATGCGCGCCAGTTGCGCGTGTCGGCGCGCTACCATTTCTGAGGCAGACGCGCGGCGGCGCTTAAGAGCGGCTTAATCGGGCGCAAACGGAGCGCGTAAAAGCGCCTTTTTTCCACCCGGGCTTCAATGGCCGGCGCAAAAAGTGGTAATCTCGCCCCGTTCACGACCACTTTATGATGAAGGATTATTATGCGTTTTCTGCGTTTCTTGCGTCCCCTGCTTGCCGCCGTCACCCTGGTGGCGGCCACCGGCGGCGCCATGGCGGCCGATACCGGCTTTACCACGCTCCCGACCCCAGTGCGCACGGACACGGGCAAGAAGGTGGAAGTGGTGGAGTACTTCATGTATTCCTGCCCGCATTGCTACGCGCTCGATCCGCTGATGCACGACTGGGTCAAGAAGCAGGGCGACAAGATCGCCTTCCGCCGCATCCACCTGGCCTTCTCCGGCCCGAAAGACCCGCAGGCGCACGCCTATGCCACGCTGGAAGCGATGGGCCAGCTGGACCAGTTCCACGACAAGATCTTCCGCGCCATCCACGTCGAGCGCAACCGCCTGAACCGCGATGACGCCATCCTCGACCTGCTGGTCAAGAACGGCATCGACAAGGCGAAATACCTGGACATGTTCAACTCGTTCGGCGTGCAGACCAAGCTGAAACGCAACGAACAATTGATTACCGCCAGCAAGATCGACAGCGCGCCGACCATCGTCATCGATGGCCGTTTCGTCACGTCGCCGGCGCAATTGTCGCGTCCGGGCCAGTCCGAGCCGCAAACCCAGGCGGCGACCTTGCGCGTGATGGATGAACTGGTGGCGCGCGTGCTGAAAGAGCGCGCCCCGGCGCCAGCCAGGAAGTAAGCGGAGAACGTCATGAAACAGCTGCCCTGGACCCTGTGCGCACTGGCTCTGGCCCTCGTGGCGTGGCTGGCGATCGCCGTCGTCAGCGTGGAAAACCAGCGCAATGCGCTGGTGACCAAGGCTTGCGTGGACCCCGCGTTCAAGAACGAGGCCGACGCGAAATGCCTGGCGTCCGTGCACACGCGCGAACACTGGTGGCAGCATCTGACTTATGCCATGACGCACTTTAGAAATTGAATGCGCCTGCCAGAAAAACCCGCCTTGCGCGGGTTTTTTTTCGTCCGCGTATGATGATGTGACAACCACCAAGGAGGGACGATGAAGGAAGTGATCCTGATTACCGGCAGCAGCCGCGGCATCGGCGCGGCGACGGCGCTGCTGGCGGCGCGCCAGGGCTATGCCGTGTGCGTCAACTATGTGCGCGATGCGCAGGCGGCAGAAGCGCTGTGCGCGCGCATCGTGGCCGAGGGCGGCGAAGCGATTGCCGTGCAGGCCGACGTCAGCGACGAGGCCGACGTGGCGCGCCTGTTTGCCGAGATCGATGCGCGCCTGGGCACGCTCACGGCGCTGGTCAACAATGTGGGCGTGCTGGAGCAGAAATGCCGGCTGGCCGACATTTCCGTGCAGCGCCTGGAGCGCGTGCTGCGCACCAACGTGATCAGTTACTTTTTGTGCTGCCAGCAGGCCGTGCGGCGCATGTCGACGGCGAACGGCGGGCAGGGCGGGCGCATCGTGAACGTCTCGTCGGTGGCCGCGCGCATCGGTTCCCCGGGCGAATACATCGATTACGCCGCTTCCAAGGGCGCCGTCGATACCCTGACCCTCGGGCTGGCGCAGGAAGTGGCGGCCGAAGGCATCCGCGTCAACGGCGTGCGGCCCGGCATCATCTATACGGACATCCACGCGTCTGGCGGCCAGCCGGAAGAAATCGCCGGCGCCATCCTCTACCTGCTGGGGCCGGGCGCCACGTATGTGACGGGCAGCATCCTCGACGTGGCCGGCGGGCGCTGATTTTCAACGCATTTTCAACTTATTTTCAACTGCTGCAAGCAATTGATTCAAACGCTGGGCCAATTATCAGGCGGGGCAAGCGAGTCCAGAATGGCGGTGTGCCATCTGCACGCCGATCAACTCACCTGGAATGACCATGCCTGTTTCTTCTTTTGCTCCCGCCATCCTGGCCCTGTCGCTGCTGGCTGCCACGCCGGCCCATGCCGCCGCCAAGCTGCCCATGCCCGCCCATTTGTCCGGCGCGCAAGCCGATGCCACGGTAGTGCTGGCGGCGCGCCGCTATGCCGAGTTCTGGGAAAGTGGCGACCCGGCCCTGGCGCGCCTAGCGCTGGCCGACGATTTTACGGACCGCACCTTGCCTGCCGGCCGGCCGCAGGGACTGGCCGGCCCGCTGCAGGCGTCGCAGGTGTTCCACGCGGCCGTGCCGGATCTGCAGGTGGCCATCGAGGACATGCTGGTGGCAGGAAGCCGGGTGACCCTGCGCCTGCACTTCACGGGCCATTTCACGGGCGTCTTTCCCACGCCGCAGGGCGAGCTGCGCGGGCAGGGGCAAGCCATCGATTTCCAGGCGTTTGATTTATATCAGGTCAATGCGCAGGGACGCATCAGCGACAACTGGCACCTGGAAGACAACCTGACCCTGCTGCGCCAGCTGGGCGTGCTGCCCCAGTAAGGGCGGCCGTCAGGCTTGCAGCGCGGCGAACTGCTGCACGAGGAAGTCGGCCAGCAGGGCGACGCGCGGCGGCTGGAAGCGGCTGCGTCGGTACAGCAGGTGCAGGGGAACGCTGTCGGCAAAGTAATCGTCGAGCACCGTTTGCAAGCGCCCCGCGCGCAGGTCGTCGCCGATGTCGAGCAGGGATTTGTAGGCATAGCCATGGCCGGCCACGGCCCAGCGGCGGATGATTTCGCCGTCGTTGCTGTGCCAGGCGCCCTGCAGGCGCAGGCTGTGGCGCTTGCCGTCTTCGCGGTAGCGCCAGTCCTGCGGCGCGCCGTCGCCCGCCGTGAGCACGAGGGTGGGCAGCAGCGCCAGGTCGCGCGGCGTGGCCGGCACGCCGACCCTGGCGGCCAGCGCGGGCGCCACGCAGACGACGCGCCGGCCCGGGTGCAGCAGGCGCGCCACCATCTCGCTGTCGGGCAGCTCGCCGTAGCGGATGGCCAGGTCGACCTCGTCCTGCACCAGCCTGGCCGTCATGTCCGTCAGGGTCAGCGCATGGCGCACCTGCGGGTACAGCGCGGCAAAGCGGTCGAGCATGGGCAGCAGCAGCTGGCGGCCGATGTCGGACGGCGCCGAGATGCGCACCAGGCCGCGCACGGCGCCGCCGCCCCCGTGCAAGCCGTCTTCGGCCTGCGCCAGCAAGTCCAGCGCCTGTTCGCTGTACTGGCGGTAGTGCGCACCTTCTTCCGTCAGGCGCAGCTGGCGCGTGGTGCGCTCGAACAGGGTGGCGCCCAGCGCCGCTTCCAGGCGCGCGATGGCGGCGCTGGCGGCGGCCGGCGACAGGCCGTGCTTGCGGCCGGCCGCGGAAAAGCTGCCCAGCACCGCGGCATCGAGGAACAGGGCGATTTCCGCCAGGCGCCCGGCGCCGCCGCTCATGCGGGGTGCGCGGCCGCCGGTTTCGGCGCCGGTGCCGAATGCGGCGCCGAGTGGGGCGTGATCACCACGGTGCAGGTGGTGCCGGCCACCAGGACCTGATTCCTGTCTTGCTCATCGATGTGGATGCGCACGGGCACGCGCTGCGCCAGGCGCACCCAGTTGAAGGTGGGATTGACGTCGGCCAGCAGTTCGCGGCCCGTGGCGGCGTCGCGGTCGGTGATGCCGCGCGCGATGCTTTCGATGTGGCCGTGCAGGGTGCCGCCGCTCATCAGGTTCATTTCCGCCTTGTCGTCCTGCGCCAGCATGCCCAGCTTGGTCTCTTCGAAGTAGCCGACGACATAGTACGAGGCGCTGTCGATGACGGCCAGCTTGGGGGCGCCGACGGCGGCAAAATCGCCCTTGTGCACGTTCAGGTTGGTCACGTAGCCGCTGACGGGGGCGCGCACGGTGGTGCGTTCCAGGTTCAGTTGCGCCAGCGCGCGCGCGGCCACGGCGGCCTGCACCTGCGACGAGGCCGAGGTGGCGGCAAACGCGGCGCTTTCGCGGCTTTCCGTCGAGATGATGCTGGCGTCAAGGCCTGCGCGGCGCTGTGCTTCCTTGCCGCGGCGGCCCAGCTCCGTTTTTTGCGCGGCCAACACGGCGTTGGCCTGCGCCAGCGCGCTCGCATAGCGCTCCTTGTCGACGACGAACAGGATATCTCCCTTTTGCACCACCTGGTTGTCGCGCACCAGCACGTCCGTGACGGTGCCGGCCACGTCGGCGCTGATGTTGACGATGTCGGCCTTGATGCGCCCGTCGCGCGTCCATGGCGACTCCATGTAGCGGTCCCAGACGGTCTTGCCTATCCACAGGGCTGCGGCCAGTAGCAGCAGGGTGATTGCATAGCGGGTCAGTTTGCTTACCATGTCGGCAGCCTTTCCTTGATCGGGTTGAACAGTTTTTTTTATTTGTAAAGCGATAGCGCCAGCGCGCCGAAGATGGCGATGAAGATGCACAGCCGCGCCAGCGACGGGTGCCACACCATGCGGTACACGCCCAGCCAGCCCAGCACGCGGTCGAGCAGGGTTTGCAGGCCGATGCTGAGGATGAACAGGGGCAGCAGGGTGGGAATCAGTATTCCGAACAGGGCGAATTCACGCGGCATGGTGGTCTCCGGCGCCAGGCGCCATGTGGTCGAGCAATGAGGTGTAGATCGAATGCAGGTCGGCCAGCGCCGTCTGCAGGCGCGCGCCGCGTTCCTGTGTCGCACCCGCTTCGGCCTGCGCCGCACGCACCACGGCGCCCGCCTGCAGGGTGGCGGCCAGCGCCGCCTGCAGCTGCGCATCGCCGCGCGTGCGCAGCCAGCCGGCGATGTGGTCCACGCACTGCTGCAGCGCGTGGCGCGTGGCGCCCGGGCGGGCGGTCGCGATCAGTTCGCGCAATTCGATCACGGAATGGCCGATTTCCAGCAGGGTCAGGGCCTGGCGCACGACGGCGCGCGTGGCTTCGCCCGGCGCCGGGCCGGCCGCCGCATTGAGCTGGCTGAGCAGGTCGCGCACGCGGTTGTCGAAGCGGTGTTTCACGCGCCGCGCCGGGGCCGTGCACGCATGCAGCGCTTCGCGCCACAGTGCCCGGCCGATATGGTCCTTGTGGCCCATCGTGTGCTCTGGCAGCAGCACGGCAAACACGAGGGCGGCCAGCATCAGGCCGACGATCAGCGCCATGCCCGTGTTGAGAAAGCCGGCGCCGTCGACGCGCATGACGTTCAGCGGCGCCATCTGCGTGATGAAGGTCGACACGCCCAGGCCCACGCCCAGCTTGGCGGGATTCGTCATCAGGTACAGGCCGACGGCCAGGAAGGGCGCAAAACTGAGCACCAGCATGGGGAAGCCGTCGCCGTGCAGCAGCACGAAGTACACGCACACGAGCGACAGGGGCATGGCGATCAAAAAGCCCGCCAGCACTTGCCGGATCATCAGGATGGGGCGCGGCGAGGACGACGCCAGCGCGCAGAACACGGCTGCCATCAGCATCGCCGTGCCGGCATAGGACCAGGCGAGGAAGTAGGCGCCCAGCGCCAGCAGGGCCAGGCTGATGCCGGCGCGCGCGCCGCTGGCGATCACCAGCGCGGGCGGCGTCTTCGGCGCATACGCCTGCGGCGTGCTCACTTCGAGCGGCGTATCGTGCGCCAGGCTGAAATACACTTCGTGAAAGCGGCTCATGTCGCGCGCAAAGCGCTCGAGCAGCTCGCAGACGGTGTCGAAGTCGATCTGCTGCGCATGCTTGATATGCGCCACATCAATGTCTGCGCGCGCCTGGCCCAGCGCCGTTTGCAGATGCAGCTGCATGGTGTCGAGCGAGTCTTGCGAGGGCGTCGTTTGCAGCGCCTCGGCAACGATGGCGTACAGGGGCGCGCACGCCTGCATGACTTGTGTTTCGCCGTCGCGCTGCAGGCGGTCGAACAGGCGGTGGAAGGTATAGAAGGTGGTCAGCGCCGTCATGAAGGTGGCGTTGAAGGCGTGCAGCTTGCGGTTTTGCGCGCGCACGTGGCTCACCTTGCTGGTCACTTCGAACAGGGCGGCCGAGCGGCCCAGTTCCAGCGCCGCCACGTCGGCGGCAAACTGCAGATGCGTCAGTTCCACCTGGGCCGGCGTGAGTTTTTGCTGCAGCACGTCCTGGCAAAAGGCGAGGAATTTGCCGTAGCGCGCTTGCACCGTGCGCATCACCTGCGTGCCCTGGTGGCGCGGCAGCAGCACGCTGGACACCGCTGCCGAGCAGATGATGCCCAGACCCACTTCGGCCACGCGCGTGACGGCCAGCGAAAACACCTGCGTCGGCTGCTCGATGGCGGGCAGCACGATCATGCAGGCCGTGTAGCCGGCCAGCACGTACACGTAGGACTGGGCGTTGCGGTGCAGGGCCGAGCCGCTCGTGCACAGGCCCACCCACAGGGCCAGGCCGGCGAACAGCAGCACCGGCTGCTGCGGGAACAGGCCGATCAGGGTCAGCGCGGCCGTGCATCCGAGCAGGGTGCCGCACAGGCGGTAAAAGCTTTTTTCCAGCACCATGCCGCTGCTGGGCAGGGCCAGGATGATGGTGGTGGTCATCGCCGTGCTCGGTGAATCGAGGCCCAGGCGGTAGGCCAGCCACAAGGCGCAGAACGATGCGATGAGGGTCTTGCCGACGTAGATCCAGCGTTCGCCTTCCGTCGTGCGCCAGTCTTGCAGCGCCAGCGCCAGCCAGCGGGCCGCCCGGGTCAGGGGCCCAAATGTAGGTGTTGTGGCTGGCGTCATCGATAGGCTATCAGTTCTGGTTGTTGAGATTGTTGAGGTTGCGCAACTGGCGCACGTACAGCTTGTCGAGCACTTGCAGCTCTTCTTCAGTAAAACCCTCATACAGGGCCGAGGTTTCCTGGTACACGTCGGGCAGCGCCGTTTCGATCAGGGCGCGGCCCTTGTCGGTCAGCGAGATCATCACCGAGCGGCGGTCGCCGGGGCGCGTGCCGCGGTGGATCAGGCCGCGCGTTTCCAGGTCGTTGCACACGCGCGTCAGGTTGGCCGGCTTTTCGTGACAGGCCATGCCCAGGGTGCAGGCGTTCGAGGTTTCGTCTTCCGTGCCGTACAGCACGGCCAGCACCATGTAGCTGGCATCGACCAGGTCGTGCTTTTTCAGCGCGGCATTGGTCAGGTCCTTCATGCCTTTTTGGATGTGGTACGTCATGCGCAGCAGGCGCATCAGTTCCATGGGGAAGCCTGGCATGCGCGTGCGGATGTTTTGCAGCCGCTTGGAGGTGGCGTCAAAAGCGGTCATGTCATATTCCTTCATGTATCAATAAAGCTCCGATTGTATCTTGTTGGGCTAGGGCAACGCGAGCCTAGATGCCGCCTCCCAATGCATTCATCAAGGAAACGTACAGATCGAGCTCGCGCGCCCCATTCTGCGCCTGCTGCTGTTCTTCCGCCAGCAGCGCCACTTGCGTGTTGAGCATGGCGATGGCGTCGCTCATGCCCGCCTTGTACGCCTTTTCCGCCAGGTCGCGCGCGCGTTGCGCCGTGGCCAGCGCCTGCACGGTCAGCTGGTGCTGCCTGGCCAGCGATTGTGCCTTGGTAACGGCATTGGCCACGTCCGACATGGCATTGATGACGGTGGCGTTGTATTGCTCCACGGCGCCGTCGTACACGGCCGTCTGGCTGCCCAGCTGGGCGCGCAAACGGGCGCCAGCAAAGATGGGCAGGCTCAGCGCGGGCGAGATGCCGCGGATGTCCGAGTTCGCGTCGAGAAAATGGCTGAAGCCGAAGGCCTGGAAGCCGGCAAAGGCCACCAGGTTGACGTTCGGATAAAACTCGGCCTTGGCTGCGTCGATGCGCTGCGCCGCCGCTTCCACTCTCCAGCGCTGGGCGGCGATGTCGGGGCGGCGGCCGATCAGGTCGGCCGGCAGGGCGGCGGGAATGGCCAGCGGCTGGTCCAGGCGCAGCACGGGGCGCGTGAGCGCGGCACCGGCGGCCGGACCCTTGCCGGCCAGCGCGGCCAACTGGTTGCGCAGCAGGGCCAGCGACTCGGCCGACTGCTCCAGCTGGCGGCGACCGGCCGGCAAGGTGGTTTCGATTTGCGCCACGTCAATGTCCGTGCCGATGCCGGCCGCCTTGCGCTGGCGCGTGATGTCGAGGATGCGGGCGCGCTGCGCCAGGCTGCGTTCGATCACGTCCTGCAGCTGGAATTCATACGACAGCTGGATGTAGGTGCGCACCAGCGCCGTTTCCAGGGCCAGGCGGGCCATCTGCGATTCGGCCGACGCCATCTGCACGTCGCCCAGGGCGGCGGACAGGGCGGCGCGGTTGCGGCCCCACAGGTCCAGGTCGTACGAGGCCGTGACGGTGGCCTGGTTGCGCCAGGCGTAGTTGCCGGCCAGCGGGGCCGGTGTGCTGCCGTGCTGCGAATACAGTTCGCGGTTGATGGAGACGTTCGCGTCCGCCTGCGGGCGCGTCTTGTCTTCCGCCGCGCCGGCCAGCGCTTCGGCCTGGCGCACGCGCGCCTGGGCGCCGCGCAGGGTGGGGCTGTCGGCCAGCGCCTGATCCATCAAACGGTTCAATTGGGGATCGTGCAAGTCTTGCCACCATTGCGTGCGCGGCCATTGTATGGCGGCACTGGCGGCGGCATCCATGGCCTGGCTCGCTTTCAGCTTGTTGGCATCGAGCATGGCCGATTGCGGCGCGATATGGCCCATGTCGGCGCAAGCGCTCAAGGCAAGGATCAGGCTGGCGGCAAGCAAACGGCGGTGCAGGGACATGCAGGGACTCCGGGAGAGATATGTTGGGGGTGCTGCTGACAGCTCGCCGCGGTGAGCTTCGGGAGTGGCCCGAGTGCTGCGCCGCAACTGAGGTGTGTTACTGACTGACTGAAACCGGCTGACTGGTTTCTTATTTCACGACGTGTTTTGTCGTTTGCGCGACGTCAAAGTCCGCTTCCGTTTGCGGGATCAGGCCAGCCTTGCGGGCGGCGTAGAACTCGGCCATGACTTCTTCGCGCGTCACCTTGCTGGCGGCGGTGGCCGGCGTTTTCGGATAGTCGACTTCGCTGGTGGCGATTTCGCCGGCGTTGCGGGCACGGATGTATTCGGCCGTGACGTCAGCGCGCGTGAGTTGCTGGCTGGTAGCGGCAGGCGCGGCGCTCTGGGCAAAAGCCGAAGCGGCGGTGGTGATGGCGAACAATGCTGCGATGAGTGATTTGGCTTGCATGATAAGACTCCAAAATGTGCATGATGGCTGGGTGGATGGGCCGGATCGCCACGTACCGGTCGGTTCGTCGGCAGGGCGCTGGTGGGCGCCGTGCCGCCGATGAAGCAGTTTCTGGATGAGAAGATGCTTACTTGAATTAACTATAGCAATGAATAGTACATTTGTGAAGTAATTTCTGAAAATATTTGTGCGATGCCGCATTTCCCCTGGGGAAGATGCCGTGCAGGCGTGCGCCGCTGGCCGCGCCAGGGGAGTAAGCTGGTTTTTTGATTAACGGGAGTCGGCCATGAGCAGCAGTTCACTCGACCCGGACAATTTACCCGTCACTTCCGACCGCGTGCTGGGCAGCGGCCATGGCAAGGGCGCGCTCGGTCCCAGCGACAGTTCCGACAGCGGCAGCGACATGCAGGGCGTGCCCGGCCAGGATGCGGAGGAGCTCGATAACGACAGCGATGCGGCCGGCACAGGCGAGCGGGCCGGCGTGGAACCCCACAACACGGCGCCCGATGGCGGCGACATCGACGTCGACCATGTGGAAAGCCTGGCGCCCGTGCCGCCGGCAGAGGAGGGCGAGGGGAAATTGCCCCCACGAATTACTGTCCCTCCTGCGCCATCAGCGTAAAATACAGGCAAGGCGGCGTGCGCGCCGCCATGGCCAGCCGGCCGGCACAGGATAGGATGTCAGAGGATGCAAACGCAGATGTCGGAAGAGAAAGAAAAAGACTTGATGTCGATGTACCGCGAGACGCGGCCGCGCGAGTTTTTTGGCGAAAAAAGTAACACCAATCACCTGGCCTGGAGTTTGCTGGTGATGTTGCTGGCGCTGGCGTTCTGGCTGGTCGTGGCCCTGGCGGCAGCGGAAAACCAGCGCTATGCCCTGGAAACGAAGGCGTGCCAGGATCGCGTGTTTCCCTCGGAAATCGACACGTCTTGCCTGAAACAGGTCAGGTCGCGCGATCACTGGTGGCAGCACGTGGGCCACGCGCTGGTGCGCATGGGCGCCTGACCCTGGCGCAAGCTGGTCTGAACGGCCTGGCGGAATCTGGCGGCGGCGAAGGCCGCCACGGTGATAGGGTGATGGAGCGATAGTGCGGGAGGCGTCATGCCACGCGATCACTCGCGCGAGCAGCCGCAATGGCTGCTGGCGCGCCACAGTGCCTTGACGGCGCGCCAGTTATTGCGCGCCTATGGCTTGCTTTGCCTGTTTTCCCTGACGATTGCCGCCGCCTTCGCGCTGCGCGGCCTCTGGTACATTCCCGTCTTTTCGTTCGCCGAACTGGGCCTGGTGGCCCTTGCCTTGCTGCATTACCTGCGCCATGCGCGCGACTATGAGCACATCGCCCTGCGCGACGGCGAGCTGATCATCGAACAGGTCAGCGCCGGCCACTGCCGGCGCCACCATTTTTATCCGTGGCGCACGCGCATCGCCGTGCCGCAGTGGCCGCGCCAGTTGATACAGATCAAGGATAGCGGCGCTGGCGGCGCGCACGTGGACGTGGGCGTGTTCGCCACGCCCGAACGGCGCCGGCAGGTGGCGCAGGAACTGCTGGCCCTGCTGCCACCACCCATCTCGCCGCCAGCGCCACCGTGAACGCCTTACACGGCCCGCGACGGGCCTTCCCACAGGTTGATATGGCCTTCGCGCGCCTGCACGTCGATGGCGGCCAGCTCGTCGGCCGTGAACGACAACTGCTGCAGCGCGGCCACGTTTTCGCGGATTTGCGCGCTGCTGCTCGCGCCGATCAGGGTCGAGGTGACGCGCGGATCGCGCAGCACCCAGGCCAGCGCCATCTGCGCCAGGGTCTGGCCCCGCTGCGCGGCGATCTGGTTCAGCGCGCGCACGCGGGCCAGGTTTTCCGCGCTCAGGTGTTTTTGCAGCAGCGAGCCGCCGCCGGGGCGGTTGACGCGCGCATCCTGCGGCACGCCGTCGAGGTATTTGTCGCTGAGTAAACCCTGCGCCAGCGCCGTGAACGTGATGCAACCCATGCCTTCTTGCTGCAAGGTATCGAGCAAGCCGTCTTCCTCGATCCAGCGGTTGAGCATATTGTAGGCGGGCTGGTGGATCAGGCACGGCACTTTCCATTCTTTCAGCAGGGCGGCCGCCTCGGCCGTCTTTTGCGGCGAATACGAGGACAGGCCCACGTACAGCGCCTTGCCCTGCTGCACGGCAGTGGCCAGCGCGCCCATGGTTTCTTCCAGCGGCGTGTCGGCGTCGTAGCGGTGCGAGTAAAAGATGTCGACGTAATCGAGGCCCAGGCGCCGCAAGCTCTGGTCCAGGCTGGCCAGCACGTATTTGCGCGAACCGCCGCCCTGGCCGTACGGGCCTGGCCACATGTCCCAGCCCGCCTTGGTGGAAATGATCAGTTCATCGCGGTAGGGTAAAAAATCGTCGCGCAGCAGCTTGCCGAAATTGCTTTCCGCGCTGCCATACGGCGGGCCGTAGTTGTTGGCCAGGTCGAAATGCGTGATGCCCAGGTCGAAGGCCGTGCGCAGCATGTCGCGCTGCGAAGCCAGATTGTTGCTGTCGCCAAAGTTGTGCCACAGCCCCAGGGACAGCAGCGGCAGTTTCAGTCCGCTGCGCCCGCACGTACGGTATGGCATGCTGTCGTAGCGGTTCTCGGCGGCGTGGTAGGTCATGGCATCTCCTTGTAAATGAATCGCCTATTTTGGCGCAAAATCAAGGTCTGCGTGCGTGCGCCTTGCGCGCGGCGGGACGCGCCTTACAATGGGCGTTCAGGAATCTCGCAAGGAGCGGTCATGGAAATCGAATTGAAATTGCTGCTGGCGCCGCAAGACGCGCCCCGCCTGCGCGCCCACCCGCTGCTGGCGCAGACTGCGCAAGGTGCGCCGCAGGTGCTGCAGATGCACGATATCTATGTCGATACGCCCGATTTGCAGCTGTGCCGCCACCACGCAGGCTTGCGCGTGCGCCAGGTGGACGGACACTGGGTGCAAACCCTGAAGGCGGGCGGCACGGTCAATGGCGGCTTGCACAGCCGCCACGAATGGGAAGGCGACGTGCCGGGGCCGCAGCCGGATCTCGCCGCGCTCGAGTCGGCCATCGGCCGCAAGCAACCCGTCCGCGCGCTGCTGCGCCAGGACGCTGTCCGCGACGGCTTGCAGCCCGTGTTTACCACGCGCATCGAGCGCACCGTCTGGCAGTTGCGCACGCCGCAGGGCGATCAGATCGAATGCGTGCTGGACCAGGGCGTCATTGACAGCGGCACGGACGGGGCCGCGCGCAGCGTGCCCGTCAGCGAGGTCGAACTGGAATTGAAGCAGGGGCAAGCTTCCAGCCTGTTCGACGTGGCGCTGGCGCTGCTGCAGGACGTGCCGCTGCAGCTGGGCCACATGAGCAAGGCGGAACGCGGTTACCGTCTCGCGGTGCCGCAGCCTCTGCAGGCGGTCAAGGCGCAGCCGCTGGCGCTGGATGCGGCGATGTCGGTGGAGCAAGTGTTCCTGGCCATCGCCGGCAATTGCCTGGAGCAAGTCAGCGGCAACCAGGATGGCGTGGCGGCGGGCGAAGACGTGGAAAGCGTGCACCAGATGCGCGTGGGACTGCGCCGTTTGCGCTCGGCGCTGGGTATGTTCAAGTCCCTGCTGGTGCTGCCTGACGCCTTGAAGGGGGAACTCGACTGGCTGGGCGGCGCGCTGGGCGAGGCGCGCGACTGGGATGTGTTGGCTGGTAACACCCTGGCGCAGCTCGATGGCGAGGCGCAGGCCGATGCGGCCGCGCTGGCACAGGCGGCGCACGCGCAGGCGCGGCTCAAGCACCAACAAGCGGCCCAGGCCGTCACTTCGGCGCGCTATACGGCTTGCATGCTGGGCGTGCAGCGCTGGCTGCAGGCGCGCGCATGGCGCGACGGTTGCTCCATGCGCCAATTGCGGCGCCTGGACGCGCGCGTGTCGCCGTTTGCCCGCGCCACCCTGCGCAAGGACCAGCGCCGCCTGATGAAGCGCGGCAAGCGCCTGCTGCATGCCACGCCGCAGCAGCGCCACCAGGTGCGCATCGCGGCCAAGAAGACGCGGTATGCGACGGAATTCTTTGCCTCGCTGTTTGCGGGCCGGGCTGTGAAGCCGTATGTGGGGCGGCTGTCGGCGCTGCAGGATGAACTGGGCTGGCTCAACGATGTGCAGGTGGCCGACCGGCTGCTGCAGCAATTGCCCGAAGTTCAGGCTGGCCAGGCCGACCAGGCTGACCAGTCCGCCCAGGACGGATTGCGGCTGCACGCGGCCTTTGTGCGCGGCTACCTGGCGGCGCGCGCGCAAGCGCAAGGTGCCGATGGCCGCATGCACAAGGCCTGGCGGCGCTTCAAGGCGGCCCGTTTGCCGGCCTGAATCCGGTTTGATCGGGGTGTGAGACCTGGCCAGACCCCATCAGGCCGGACCCCATCAGGCCGGATCCCATCAGGCCGGACCAATCAGGCCAGACCTAATCAGTCCAGTCCAGCGCAGGCTAGGCCAGCGGCCGCTGCAACTGGCGTTCGAGGATGGCCAGCGGCGACTTGTCGGGCGCAGCCATGGCGCGCACGGGCAGCAGCCAGGTTTGCTCCAGCGCATGCTGTCCCCGCAGGGCCGCGTGCGATACGGCGTCGCTGAAGACGATCCACGTCTGGCCCGGCGCGAACGCATGCGTTTGCTGCTCCACCTGCGCCTGGTAAGCGAGATCGGCCTTCATGGCGTCGTGCAGCTGCAGCATGTAGTGATCGTAGGGTGTGCGCCGCGACTTGGTGACGTGCAGCCATTGCAGCAGCGCCGCCAGCACGGGTTGCGGACGCTTTGCAAGGGGTAAAAAATGCTGCGCCACCTGTTCGAATGGCGCGCCCAGTTTCCACACGCGGGGCGCGTCGCGCGGATGGATGTTGGTGAAGACGCGCAGGATGCGCCGGCCTTGCGTGGGCGAGGAGGGAAAGCTGTCGACGTGCAGGCGCGTATCGTCCTTGCGCCAGGAGGTGATGCGCCCGGCGATTTCCACGGGGCGAAAGCTGCCCTTGCCTTGCTGTAGGTGGGGAACATAGCCGGGCAGCAAGCCGGCCAGCAAGTGCTGCGTGTGTCGCGCATAGCGCCGCATCAGCGCGGCCAGCAGGGCCGCATCGCAGGCATCGCCCTGGCCCCGCACGCCGCGCGCCGGTTCCCAGCTGATGTTCTTGGCGCTGCTGGCGCTACCCACAGCGCCGTTCAGCAGGGCATGCTCTTCCTGTTGCAGGGGGAAAGCCAGGCGGGGCAGCAGCACGACTTGCCCGTCTTCGAGCGCCTGCAGCGCCGCCGCTTGCTGCGCGGCGCTGCCGCTGGCGTCCCACCGGGACAGGGAAATGTCGACGAGCTTGCTCATGGCGCAAACGGGGAAGAGGTCGGAGCCGCCAGTTTATGCGCTTGCCGCCCGCTCCCGTTTGCGCTGGCGCAGTGTTACATCATAGTTTGCTGTTCTGGCAGCCGGCGCTCACGCATTCGCGCACGCGGTCTTGCAGGAATTGCGCGCGTTCGATGGTGGTCTGGGTGGCGCAATCGAGGTTCACATAAAAGCCCGACGATTCGCGTTTGGAGCAATTTTGGTTGCGGTTGCTGATCCACGCCAGCTGGCCCGATTTCAGCTTCTGCTTGCCGGCGGCATCGAGCTGGGCGCTCAGTTTCTTGTAGTTGGCGTTGAGTTCCTTGTCCGCTTCCTGGTACACCTTGTTAAGGCAATACAGGCCGTCGAAGTCGTTGCGCGGCGTGTCGCAGGCGGAGTTGGCGAAGGCGGAACCGGAGGCAAACACGAGCAGGGCAAGCATGAATTTTTTCATTGTTTTCTTTCAGCAAGGGATGGCGGCGAGGCTGGCCGGCAAGCACGGGCGTGCGCTTGCGTATCTTATAACATCGCGCATGCTGATCTTGTTCGCTTGACCAGTGTGTGCCGCCCGCATCTACTTTCTGCGTGGACATAAAAAAAGCCCGCGCTCGCAAGCACAGGCTTCTTTTGGTGCGCCGCAGCGGCGAATGCCGCGGGCGCGTCCGTTTTACGTTGTCAGGAACCGCTTACGCGAAGTTCTTGGCAACGAAATCCCAGTTGACCAGGCCCCAGAACGTTTCCACGTACTTGGCGCGCAGGTTGCGGTAGTCGATGTAGTAAGCGTGTTCCCAGACGTCGCAGGTCAGCAGCGGCTTGTCGCCGGTGGTCAGCGGGCAGCCGGCGTTCGAGGTGTTGACGATGTCGACGGAACCGTCGGCTTTTTGCACCAGCCAGGTCCAGCCCGAACCGAAGTTGCCCACGCACGACTTGGTGAATTCTTCCTTGAACTTGTCGAACGACGACCATTTGGCGTTGATCGCGTCAGCCACGGCACCGGTAGGCGCGCCGCCGCCGGCCGGCTTCATGCCGTTCCAGTAGAAGGTGTGGTTCCATACTTGTGCCGCGTTGTTGAAAATGCCGCCCGACGATTTCTTGATGATTTCTTCCAGCGACAGGTTTTCGAACTCGGTGCCCTTGATCAGGTTGTTCAAGTTGGTGACATACGCCTGGTGATGCTTGGCATAGTGGTATTCCAGGGTTTCTTTCGAAATATGCGGCGCCAGAGCGTCCATTTCATACGGCAGTGGTGGCAGAGTATGTTCCATGTGATGTCCCTTTATGGTGAGTGTTCGGAGTCTTCCGGCCCGGGCCGGAGGGTTGAGCCTTGCGTGCTTGAACCAAGCATTCTTGCTGAACGAGCCACTATTGTAAAGCGGATGCGCCATTGCTGCAGATTCCCGCACGCGTCGTGGATGCTGCTGGCGTAGTGATTCTCGTTCAGCGCCAGACCTAGCGAACACGTCGGGTAGTTTCCCTGACGATCAGTTCCAGAGGAGGTATCGCCGCCTGCACGGCCTCGCCATTGATCAGCCCCAGCAGCGCTTCCGTGGCGATGCGGCCGATGTCGTACAGGGGCTGGTGGATGGTCGTCAGCGGCGGCGTCGTGTAGGACGAGCCGGGCAAGTCATCGAAACCGACGAGCGAGATGTCGTCGGGCACGCGGATGCCCTTGCGGTACAAACATAGGCGCACGCCATAGGCGGACAGGTCGTTGGCGGCGAAGACGGCGCTGAACTGCTGCTGCGTATCAAACAAGTGGTTCATGGCCAGCATGCCGCTTGCCTCGTGGAAATCACCTTCCGCCATCAGCTTCGGGTCGATGGCGATGTCCGCTTCGCGCAGCGCGCGCTGGTAGCCCGTCAGGCGCTCGGCCGCATCCGTGTTGTTGGCGGGCCCGGCGACAAACGCGATGCGGCGGTGGCCCAGTTCGATCAAGTGGCGCACGGCCAGGTAGGCGCCGTATTCGTTGTCGAGCTTGAAGCCGATGGCGCTTTTGGTCGCCAGCAGGCGGCCCGTCGAGACGATGGGCCGCTGCTGCGAGAAATCAAGCACGCTCTCGTCCGAGATGCGCCCCGACAGCAGGATGATGCCGTCCACCTTTCTCGCCAGCAGCAGACGGATGCGATCCGCTTCTTCCTGCGCATTCCAGTGCCCGCTGACGATGACGGACGCGTAGCCCGTGTCTTTCAATCCATCGTCCACGCCGCGCAGGCTTTCATCGAAGAAGGGGCTGGAAATATCCTGCACCACGATGCCGATGGTCATCGAGCGGCCCTTTTTCAGCCCCTGCGCCATCTGGTTCGGCGCGAATTTCATGTGGGCAATCGCCGCCAGCACGGCGTCGCGCTTGTCGTCAGACACCCTGGCCGTGCCGTTCAGGATGCGCGAAACGGTGCTGGGCGACACGCCGGCCTGGCGGGCCACGTCGAGCAGGGTGGAGGGAGAGGCGGCGTGGTCGCTATCGTTCAAGGTGGTTCCTGGGTATCAAGATGGCTGGTCGTCAGTGTTCTGAAAACCTTTTCATTGAAAGATTACCATAAATGCCCACGGTGGGCCGTAGGTCGGGTTAGCCCTGCGGGCGTAACCCGACATATTGTTGGCCGTGCACGTCGGGTTACGCGTTGGCGCGCTATCCCGATCCAATTATGAAAACGTTTTCACAAAAAACAACGGCGGCTCAAATGACGAAATTTTGCGTTTTCTCATAGGAGAACACGCGCCACGGCGTGCAACTTGCCACGCCACCCTCGATAAAAATGACAACTTTTTCGGTTGACTTGATTTTCTTTGCGGTGTTAAATGGACGCATGTTGTGAAAACGTTTTCAAGATAGAAGACGCTCAATAAACGGAGATGAAATAATGAAGTCAAGCATCCTTGGTGCCGCCCCCCTGGCCGCGCTGACCCTGGCCTGTGGCGTGGCCGCCGCCGCCGCCGCCGCCGCCCCGCCTGCCGCACCGTTGCCTGCCCTGGCTCCGGCCACGATCACCGTCGCCTCCTTTCCCGACCTGGACCGCGCCGTCAAGACGGCCTTGCCCCTGTGGGAAAAACTGTACCCGCAAGTGAAGGTCAAGCTGGTCAGCCTGCAGATCGACGACCACCATAACTCGATGACGACGGCGCTGGCGGCTGGCGCGCGCCTGCCCGACGTGATGGCCATCGACTTCCGCTATGTCGGCAGCTTCGCCGAATCGAAGGGCATGGAAGACCTGTTGCAAGCGCCATACGGGGCAGGGCAGTACCGCGCCCAGTTCGTGCCCTTCACCTTCGTGCAGGCGACCAGTTCGCGCGGCACCCTGGGCGCCATGCCGGCAGACCTGGGACCGGGCACTTTGTTCTACCGCAAGGACTTGATGGACAAGGCGGGCATCAAGGAAAGCGATTTGACGGCTTCGTGGGAATCGTACATCGCCGCCGGCAAGAAGCTCAAGGCCGCCACGGGCACCTATCTGCTGGCCGGCGCCAGCGACCTGGCCGACATTTATATCCGCGCCAATCTGAAAGATGGCGAAGGCATTTACTTTGGCGACAAGGGGCAGGTGCTGGTCGACTCGCCCCGTTTCGTGAAAGCGTTCGAGCTGGCCAGGGCGGCCAGGATCGCTGGCATCGATGCGCGCACCGTGGCATGGACGGGCGAATGGGCCGAAGGTTTTAAACGCGACAAGGTGGCCAGCCAGATGATGGGATCGTGGCTCAGCGGCCACCTGGCCAAGTGGCTGGCGCCGGCTTCGTCCGGCCAGTGGCGCGCGGCGAACCTGCCGGCCGGCGCGCTGGCGTCGTACGGCGGCTCCTTCTACGGCATTCCGAAAAAGGCGGCGAATAAAGCCCAGGCCTGGGAATTCATCAAGTTCATGACCGTCAACAAGGATATCCAGCTGCACTCGCTGAAAGAGATCGGCGCCTTCCCGGCCCTGAAGGCCGCGTATGCGGACCCGATGATGGACGAGCCGCAAGCGTATTTCGGCGGCCAGAAGACGCGCCTGCTGGCGCGCGACACGGCGGCGAAGATTCCCGTCATCCGCGTCGACAAGTTCGACGCCGTGGCGCGCGACATCGTCAACATGGAACTGGAAAGCGTGCTGGCGCAAAACAAGGATATCAAGACGGCGCTGGCTGACGCCAAGGCCCTGATCACCCACCGCGCGCGGCGCTAGGAAGCGGCATGAATACGACCATGCAATGCGCCGAAACCGGATCCATCCCGGCGCGGCCCGCCAAAAAACGCATCAACATGAAAAAATGGGCGCCGTATATCTTCATCAGCCCCTTCTTCATCCTGTTCGCCGTCTTCAGCCTGTTCCCGCTGCTGTTTTCCATCTATTTGTCGTTCAACCAGTGGGAAGCGGCCAGCGGCGTGGAAGCCATGCAGTGGGTGGGCCTGGACAACTACAAGTATGCCTTGAGCGACCCGTGGTTTTTGCGCTCGCTGGGCAATACCGTCTGGCTGGCGCTGGCCTCGGGCGTGCCGCAGCATCTGGTGGCCATTCCGCTGGCAGCGTTCATCCACAACAGCTTCAAGCGCTCGCGCAACCTGGTGATCGGCATTTACTTTTTACCATTTATCACCTCCAGCGTGGCCATCGCCATGGTCTTCAATACCCTGTTTTCGCGCGACTATGGCCAGATCAATGTGCTGCTCCAGTGGTGCGCCAGCCTGCCGCTGGTGGGTGGGCTGTTTCCGGCAGAATCGATCGACTGGCTGGGCAGCTCGCTGTTCATCAAGCCGGCCGTCGCCTTCGTGATTTTCTGGCGCTACCTGGGCTGGAATCTGGTGCTGTACCTGTCCGCGCTGCAGGTGATACCGAAGGATTTATATGAAGCGGCCACCATCGACGGTGCGTCGAAACGCCAGCAGTTCTGGTACATCACCCTGCCGCAGCTGCGCCCCATGATCTACCTGGCCGTGACCCTCACCATCATGGGCAACCTGCAGCTGTTCGAGGAACCGTTCGTGCTGGTGGCCGAATCGAGCGGCGTGAGCCAGTCCGTGATGACGACGGCCATCTTCGTCTACAAGACGGCGTTTTCCTCGGGCGATTTCGGCACGGCGTCGGCCATTTCCTGGCTGCTGTTTTTGATCATCGCCAGTACCACCTGGGTGAACAACCGCATTTTCAGCCGCAATGAACGCCGAGAAGCCAAGGAGGCCAAATGAAGACTACCCGCTGGACGGCCTACGCCATGGTGGCCATCGGCGCCCTGATCATGGTCGCGCCGTTCTACTTCATGTTCGTCTTCGCCACGCACACGAGCGCCGAGATCTACAGCCTGCCGCCGCCGCGCTGGTTCGGCACGGCCCTGCTGAACAACATCGAGCTGCTGCAGGAGCGCCTGCCGTTCTGGCGCAATATCGGCATCAGCCTGTACGTGGCCCTGATGACGACCATCCTGACCCTGTTCTTTTGCTCGCTGGGCGGTTATGCGTTCGCCATGTACGAATTCCGCTTCAAGCGGCCCCTGTTTACCCTGGTGATGGCGTCGATGATCATCCCCTCGTTCATGAATATGATTCCCACCTTCATGCTGATGGATTTCCTCGGATGGCTGGACCAGCCGCGCGCCCTGTACGTGCCGGGCGCGGCGGGCGCACTGGGCATTTTCCTGATGCGCCAGTACATCGGCACGGCCATCCCGAAGGATTTGATCGAGGCGGCGCGCATCGACGGCTGCGGCGAGTTCGCTATCTACTGGCGGGTCGTGCTGCCGCTGATCGGCCCCGCCATGGGCACCCTGGGCCTGATCACCTTCATCAACTCGTGGAACAATTTCATCACGCCGCTGGTCGTCATGCGCTCCGTCGAGAACTACACGATCCCGCTGGCCCTGCGCAGCATGCAGGCGCCGAACAACACGGAGTGGGGCGCGCTGATGACGGGCGCCGCCATCGCCGTGCTGCCGCTGCTGCTGATGTTTTTTGTCGCCTCGAAGCGCCTGATCGAGGGCCTCACGCAAGGCGCCGTCAAAGGCTAGAACTTTCTTAACCACTCACACTGACATGACCACCATGCATAACGACGATACCGATACCAACTTCCCCGCCGCCTTCACCTGGGGCGTGGCCACCAGCGCCTACCAGATCGAGGGCGCCGCGGCCATCGATGGCCGCGGCCCGTCCATCTGGGATACCTTCAGCCACACGGATGGCAAGATCATCGACGGCAGCAATGGCGACGTGGCTTGCGACCACTATCACCGCTACGCCGGGGATGTGGAGCTGATCGCCAGCCTGGGCGTGAACGCCTACCGCTTTTCCATGTCCTGGTCGCGCGTCCAGCCCACGGGTTCCGGCGCCTGGAACGAGACCGGCTTCGATTTTTACTCCCGCCTGCTCGACGCCCTGGCCGCCAAAGGCCTCGATGCGCACCTGACCCTGTACCACTGGGACTTGCCGCAAGCGTTGCAGGACGAGGGCGGCTGGCTCAACCGCGCCACCTGCTACCACTTCGCCGCCTACGCGGCCGAGGTGGCGCGCCGCTTCGGCCACAGGGTCGCCAGCATCGCTACCCATAACGAGCCGTGGTGCACGGCCGTGCTGGGCCACGGCACGGGCCAGTTCGCGCCCGGCATGGCCGATCCGGCCGCCGCCGTGCAAGTGTCGCACCACCTGCTGCTGTCGCACGGTCTGGCCATGCAGGCCATGCGCGCCGTCAATCCGCCCGCGAAACTGGGCATCGTGCTCAATCAATGGACGGCCACGCCGGCCACCGACAGCGCCCAAGACCGGGAGCTGGCCGAACTCGAATATGCGCGCTCGGTGCAGTGGTATATGGACGCCATCTTCAAGGGCCGCTACCCGGCCCTGGCCCTGAAACACGCCGACGCTTCCGCTTTGGCCATCTTTGAAAACGATTTCATAGATATTAAACAGCCCATCGATTTCCTCGGCGTGAACTACTACACGCGCGCCTTCATGAGCGCCGAGACGCCGCCGCGCAAGCCCGAATGCAAGCTCGGCGTCAACGACATGGGCTGGGAAACCTATCCGCAAGGCTTGACGGAGCTGCTCGTGGGCCTGCACCGCGAATACCGGCTGCCGCCCGTCTACATCACGGAAAACGGCATGGCCGTGGCCGACAAGCCCGTCGGCGGCAAGATCCATGACCAGGCGCGCATCGAGTACGTGCGGCTGCACCTGGATGCCTTGCGCGCCGTGATTGCGCAGGGTATCGACGTGCGCGGCTATTTCTACTGGAGCCTGATGGATAACTTCGAGTGGAACTCGGGCTACGCCAAGCGCTTCGGCATGCTGTACGTCGATTACGCCACGCAGCAGCGCAGCTTCAAGGACAGCGCCCTGTGGTACCGCGACTTCATCGCCGCGCAGCGCTCTGCGCATGCCTTGGCAGCACCAGCCTTGGCCGGGGAGCACTGAGATGGCCGCCATTTCGCTGCGCGGCATCCGCAAGACCTACGGCGACGGCCCGGAAATCGTCAAGGGCCTGGACCTCGATATCCATGACGGCGAATTCATGGTCTTCGTGGGGCCGTCCGGTTGCGGTAAATCAACCCTGCTGCGCATGATCGCGGGTCTGGAAGACATCAGCGCGGGCCAGCTGCGCATCGGCGACTTGCTGGCCAACGACGTGGCGCCGGCCGAGCGGGGCATCGCCATGGTGTTCCAGAGCTACGCCCTGTATCCGCACATGACGGCGCGCGACAACATGGGCTTTGCCTTGAAATTGGCGGGCCAGACGGAAGCCGAAGTGCGCGCCGCAGTCGGCAAGGTGGCCGAGATTTTGCAGATCACGCACCTGCTCGACCGCAAACCCAAGGCCTTGTCGGGCGGCGAACGCCAGCGCGTGGCCATCGGCCGCTCCATCGTGCGCCAGCCCAAGGTGTTCCTGTTTGACGAGCCGCTGTCCAATCTCGACGCCTCGCTGCGCGTGCAGACGCGCATCGAACTGGCCAAGCTGCACCAGGAACTGGGCACAACCATGATCTACGTCACGCACGACCAGGTCGAGGCCATGACCCTGGGTGACAGGGTCGCCGTTTTCCACGGCGGCCACCTGGAGCAGGTGGGCGCGCCTTTGGCCCTGTACCGCCATCCGGCCAGCCAGTTCGTCGCCGGCTTCATCGGCGCCCTGCGCATGAACTTTTTGCCGTGCGCCGCCGTCCCGGCGCTGGCCAGCCAGCTTGGCGGCGCGGCGGGCATGCTGGTCGGCATACGCCCCGAACACCTGCGCCTGGTGCCGCGCAGCGAGGGCTACGGCGCCACCGTCACCCTGATCGAGCAGCTGGGCGACGCGCAGATCATCCACGCGACGCTGGAGGGAAGTTCGCATGCGGTGGCCATCAAGCTGCACGGCGAGGCGCGCCACGCGCTGGCGCAGGGCAGCGCCATCGGCTTCGCGCCGGAAGAGGGCCATGCCTTTCTGTTCGACACGGCCGGGCGCGCCGTGGCTACCCATTGACCCCGCACGGAGGCGACATGACTTCAGATTGACACCCAAAAAATGTGCAGCAGTAGCCAAAGAGCTATGTGATCATCATTCAACCAGCGGTACAGGAGACAACAACAATGCAACAGCTCAAACGCAATACCATCGCCCTCAGCCTGGCGCATGCGACCTTCGCCCAGTGCATCTTGCTGGGCAGCGGCGCCGCCATGGCCCAGGAAGCGGTCAGCACCACGGCAGCCACCGACACGGCAAAACCGGCCGCCGAACAGATGGACCGCATCGTCGTCACGGCCACGCGCCGCAACACCTTCGTGCAGGAGACGCCGCTGGCCGTCACCGCCTTCAACCAGGACACCCTGCAAAACAACCAGGTCAAGGACCTGGCGTCGCTGGCCACCATGGTGCCCAGCCTCGTCGTCGAGCAGCATGGCGACTCGGGCGGCGTGCACGTCTACATGCGCGGCGTCGGTTCGGCCAACCACACGGAGCTGGGCGACCCGGCCGTCGCCTTCTATGTCGACGGCGTGTATTCGCCGCGTCCCCAGGGCGCCACGGCGCTGATGTATGACCTGTCCCACGTCGAGGTGGCGCGCGGACCGCAGGGCACCCTGAACGGCCGCAATTCGACGGCCGGCGCCGTCAATCTCGTGTCGGCCGCGCCAAACACATCGAAGTTCATGGGCTCGGCCGGCATCACCGTGGGCGATTACCGCCACCTGCAGACGCAGGGCATGCTCAATATCCCGTTCTCCGACGACGTGGCGCTGCGCATCGCCGCCATCAAGGATAGCCATGACGGCACGGTGGACTTCCGCCGCGGCTCGAACGTCATGCCGGGCACGGCCAAGTATGGCGCCGGCGACCAGATGGGCGTGCGCGCCTCGCTGCTGTGGAAGTTCACGCCGCAGCTGCGCGGCACTTTTATTGCCGACTATTTCCTCGACCAGGGCGCTGGCAACGTCTACCTGGCGGCCGAACCCAAGCCGGGTGAGAAGCTGCGCTCGGCCCTGATCGATACGCCGGGCACCTTGGACCAGTCGATCCTGACCTACAAGGGCAAGCTCAATTACAAGCCGACCGATGCGCTGGATTTTACTTACCTGGGCAGCTGGAGCCGGTACAAGCGCCAGAACAGCAACGATGCCGATGCGGGCCTGTTCCCCGGCTTTAAGTCGGAAAACCGCACCGACTGGGCGCAGTTCGATAGCTATTCGCACGAGCTGCAGGCGCGCTCGGACGACGATGCGCCATTCCAGTGGGTGGCCGGCCTGTTCCTGTTCAATGAAAAGAACAAGGTGCGCTTTGATATCGACCGCAGCCAGATTTCGCAGGCGGCCGTGCAGCAGGATATTGCCAACGGCGCCGTGATCTTCGTGCAGCCGACCGTGGGCCAGTATGCGTCGTCCATGTCCTTCATCCAGGGCGACCGCCAGCTCAAATCGAAAGCCGTGTTCGGCCAGGTCAGCCAGCAGCTGACGGACCAGATCAAGCTGACGGCCGGCGCGCGCTACACGAAAGACCATAAATTCGACATCGGCGGCAAGAACTGGGCTTGTCCGAACTGGCCCGCCAACACGCCGCTGGGCACCACCGTGCTGACCGCCGACCAGCTGCGCCAGCTGGTCACGCCGGGCACGGGCCTGGCCAACACGCACAATATCGGCCCCGGCGGCGCCATCACGGCGGCCGCCTGCGGCAATACGCCGGGCGACAATACGGCCGACCTGAAATACGGCCAGGCCACCTGGCTGGGCCGCATCGAGTACAAGCTGCGCCCGGACATTCTGCTGTTCGGCTCCGTGACGACGGGCTTCCACTCGCCGGCCATCGGCGACGGCGGCGCCACCACCAAGCCGGAAAAGCTGACCAGCTATGAAATCGGCTTCAAGTCGGACTTGCTGAACCGCGAACTGACCCTGAACCTCGACGCCTTCCTGATGAAGTACAAGGACAAGCTCGAATCGCAGGTGGTCAACAGCGTGCTGGCCAACTTCAATGCGGCCGGCGCCACCGTCAAGGGCCTGGAAGCGGAATGGGTGTGGCGGCCGACGAAGGTCGACCGCCTGACGGGCAACGCCACCTGGCTCAAAGCTGTGTACGATGATTTCATGTCGTGCGACGTCGATGCGGCGCGCGCGAATGGCCAGTCCTGCGGCTCGACGGCGCCACTGGTGAACGTGGGCGGCAGCACCATGAAGCATGCGCCGAAGTTTTCCACCACCGTCCAGTACGAGCATGATTTCACGGTCGCCGGCGGCCAGCTCACGCCGCGCGCCTCGGTGCACTATGAAACCATGTCGTATGTGGGGGCGGGCGCGTTCAACGGCGACGTGCCGGGCCATGCGGGCGTCAAGCGCCAGGAAGCCTACACGACCCTGGACCTGAGCCTGCGCTTCCAGCCGGCGAACAAGGCGTACACGGTGGAAGCGTTCGTGCAGAACGCCACCGACAAGGCGGTCAAGCTGGACGTCAATGAAATCTGCACGGACGTGGGCATGCCATGCCAGCCCACGCAGCAGATCTACGGCGCCTTCTACAACGCGCCGCGCACGTTTGGCGCGCGCGTGTCGATGAAGTTTTAAATGAGGTAGTGTGAAAGAGCAGTTGCAGTCGCAGTCCACTCAGTAGGGGAAGGTGTTGGGCCGGGGAGCTTCCCCGGCCTTTTTTACTCTAACGTCGCCTGCACGCTGGCGATGCCGATCTGCGCGCTGCCTTCGGCCAGGCGCACGTTGACGTTCTGGCGCGCCTGCAGCTGGGCCGGCGAGCGCACGATGTTTCCCTTTTCGTCGCGCAGGATGGCGTAGCCGCGTTCCAGCGTGCGCTGCGGATTCAACAGTTCCAGCTGCGCCGCCAGGCCGTCGAGGCGGTGGCGCCGCTGGCTGACCAGCTGCGCCATGGCCGCGCCGCCGCGCCGCTGCATGTCCACCAGGCGGGCGCGTGGCGCCGTGACGTCGGGCCGCAAGGCCGTCCAGCGCGAACGCAGGCGTTCGAGCGCGTACTGTGCCTGGCTGACTGGCGCGCGCGCCGCATGCGTCATGGCCGTGGACAGGGCCAGCAGCTGCAAACGCTGCTGCTGCAGCTGCGCCTTCGGGTTGAGCAGGCGGCGGCTGTGACGGTCCAGCGTCTGCGCCGCATCGTCGAGGCTGCGGCGCATGGCGCGGCGCAGGTCCGCCGCATCGGCGCGCAGGGACGCCATCCAGTCGGCGCGCGGCGTGGCCGCCAGTTCGGCCGCCGCCGTCGGCGTGGCCGCGCGCAGGTCGGCCGCGAAGTCGGCAATGGTGAAATCCGTCTCGTGGCCCACGCCGCTGATCACGGGCATGGAACAATCGGCGATCGCGCATGCCACGGCTTCATCGTTGAACGACCACAGATCCTCGATGCTGCCGCCGCCACGGCACACCAGCAGCACGTCGCACTCGGCCCGTGTTGACGCCGTGCGGATGGCGTGCGCGATTTTTTCCGGCGCCTGCTGGCCCTGCACGGGCGTCGGGTACAGAATGATGGACACGTGCGGCGCGCGGCGCTTGAGCGCGATCAAGACATCGCGCAGGGCGGCCGCCTGCGGGCTGGTGACGATGCCGATGCTGCGCGCGAACATGGGGATGGCGCGCTTGCGTTCCTGGTCGAACAGGCCCTGCGCGGCCAGTTTTTCCTTCAGGCGCTGGAACGCTTCGTACAGGGCGCCCACGCCGGCGCGGCGAATGGCTTCCACGTTGATCTGGTAATCGCCGCGCGCGCCGTACAGGGTGACGAGGGCGCGCACTTCCACCTTGTCGCCTTCGCGCGGCGTGAAGCCGGCAAACTGGGCGCGGCCGCGGAACATCACGGCGCGCACCTGGGCGCCATCGTCCTTCAAGGTGAAATACCAGTGGCCGGAAGCGGCGCGCGTGAAGTTGGAAATCTCGCCGGCGATCCAGGTCAGGGGGAACGAGCGCTCGAGCAGGCGCGCGACGGCCTGGTTCAGGGCGCTGACGGTCAGCACGGGCGGGGCGGCAAAGCCGCTGTCAGTCGGGGTGTCGTTCATCATCAGGCAAGGGGAAAGAAGAAAGCTGTCCACATATTATCGGCGAGGTCATGCTTATGTCATATATCGTGCAAAACAACAAGATCTATTTCTAAGTAATTGATTTCATGCAGAATTCCCGCATGCCTGATTTGCGTGCACAGGGAAAAAATCCTTTAATATCAAGCACATCAGTGCAGCCCCTGCCACTTACGCACAAAGTTATCCACAGAAAGTGTGCGGAACTTTTTGCCTTGGACAAACATGGCCGGGCAGGCTGCTTTCGGTGAAGAAAAATGCCTTGCTACATTTTTGCGCACGGAAATAAAGTGTATAGGAATCAAGTGCTTAGTATGCCATGCATGGCCTTGCGCACAATCTTATCCACAAAAAATGTGCAGAACTCTGGCACGGCAGCGGATTTAGCCAGCGGAATGCCCATGGCATGGCTTGCCTGAATTTTGCGCAGCATAAAAATAGCCATATAGATCAAGGGTCTAGCGTGCAGTCGTGCGCCTTGCTCACAATCTTATCCACAGAATATGTGCAAAACCGCATAAATCGTTTCGTCTTTTCTCCGGGTTTTCCAGGGCGTGAGCAGGCGCTTGCGCTGCCTTATTTTTCAGCATTGAAAAAAACTCCTTTAAAATCAATGCTCTTGCATGGAGTCAATCGGCTTGCTCACAATCTTATCCACACTTTATGTGTGAAACTGGCTTCGCGGTGGAAAACTGCGTTTTTGAAGTCAAATCGGACGCTGAAAACCCAGCTTTTCAGCCCTTGCTACATTTTTATGCACGGCAATAAAAACGATATAAATCAATGTACTTAGCGTCTATCTTTGAGCTTGCGCACAATCTTGTCCACAGATTGTGTGCAGAACTTTGACGCTCCTTCTGCCGCCGATTGCGCGCTGCCTGCCACTTTTTTACTCATTGATTTAATTTTGTTTAAAATCAATGACTTAGATGAATTGCACGGCTTTGCGCACAATCTTGTCCACAGTAAATGTGCAGAACTCTTCAGGTATTAATTTATTGACATTGACTACTGGCGATAAGCTGCTATGCCTGTATTTTGCGCAGCACGATAATTTTCATGTAAATCAATGACTTGCATGCTGGACTTCATGCTTGCTCACAATCTTATCCACACAAAGTGTGCAAAACTGAGCGCCAGCGACACGCGCCTGCCGCGCCGTGTGGACAAGTGCCATGCAGGCGCCACTTGCCGCCGGCGCGGCAACGCGCTACATTGCGCCATTCCTGCGCGGACGTACAATCGGTCTTCGGCGCTCGGTACAATACAGGCTGTCCGGGTGGTCCGCCGCCTTCCCTTTACCAGGAGTTTCTTTTGCTCGCTATATTTCAAGCCGCTGGCTGGCCCATCTGGCTGTTGTTGATCGCTTCCATCGTCGCCCTGGCCCTGATCATCGAGCGCCTGCTGTATTTGCGACGTGCCAAGATCCTGCCCCGCAAGCTGTTTGATGAAGTGGTGCAGGTGTATCGCAGCGGCAAGATCACGCCGGACACGGTGGCCAAGCTGGAAGACAATTCGCCGCTGGGCGTGGTGCTGGCCGCCGCCTTGCGCAACGTCGACGCGCCGCGCGAAGTGATGAAGGAATCGATCGAAGAGGCGGGCAGCGGCGTGGCCCACACGCTGGAACGTTTCCTGACGACCCTGGGCACCATCGCCACCCTGGCGCCGCTGATGGGGCTGTTCGGCACGGTGATCGGCATGATCGAGATTTTTGCCTCGCCCGGCGCCACCGCGTCGAACACGGCGCTGTCGCACGGTATTTCCGTCGCCTTGTATAACACGGCGTTTGGCCTGGCCATCGCCATGCCGGCCCTGATCTTCTACCGCCACTTCCGCGCCCTCGTCGACAGCTTCGTCATTGATATGGAGCAACAAGCCGTCAAGTTCGTCGACATCGTCCACAGTGGCCGCAAATGAACTTCCGCAAAGGCAAGGGGCGTGAAGACCCCGAAATCAACCTGATCCCGTTCATCGATGTGTTGCTGGTGATCCTGATCTTCCTCATGGTCAGCACCACCTACAGCAAGTTTACGGAGCTGCAGATCACCTTGCCGACGGCCGACGCCGAGCAGGTCAAGGATAAGCCGCAGCAGATCGACGTCACCATCGATGCCAAGGGCAACTACACGGTCAACCGCGAACCCGTCTCGTTCCGCGACGTGGCCGGCCTGGCCGATGCCCTGCAGAACGCGGCCAAGGCTGCCAACGGCGGTAAGGCGCCGGCGCAGACGCCCGTGGTGGTGGTCAACGCCGACCAGTTCGCCATGCACCAGATGGTCATCCACGTGATGGAAGCGGCGCGCCTGGCCGGCTATGAAAAGCTGACGTTCGCGGCGCAGGCGGGCGGCAAGTAAGGCCAACCCCCAACCCCAACCGAAGTGCCGGGGTCGGACCCTCAGGGTCCGACCCCCCCCGCCCCCCCACCCCAGGTGTCGATTTTGGGTTCCAATTTTAGTTGACACCCCATGCCCACATCCTCCCCCGCCAAGCTTGAAACCACACTCACCCGCGCCTGGCTGACGCGCGGCCCGCTGGCGTGCGCGCTGTGGCCCGTCTCGCTGCTGTTCGGCGCCCTGAGCAGCGTCAGGCGCGGCCTGTACCGGGCAAACATCCTGAAATCGGCGCGCCTGCCCGTGCCCGTCGTCGTCGTCGGCAATATTTTTATCGGAGGCACGGGCAAGACGCCGCTGACGATCTGGCTGGTGCAAGCCTTGCGCGACGCGGGCATGCGCCCGGGCGTCATTTCGCGCGGCCATGGCAGCGCCGACCGTTCGCCGCGCGCCGTCACCGCCGCTTCCACGCCGCAGCAGGTGGGCGACGAGCCGCTGCTGATCTTCCAGCGCGGCGGCTGCCCCGTGATGGTGGGGCGCGACCGCGCGCAAGCGGGCAGGGCGCTGCTGGCGGCGCACCCGGACGTCGACGTGCTGGTCACGGACGACGGCTTGCAGCATTACGCCTTGCGGCGCGACGTGGAAATCGTGCTGTTCGACGGCCGCGGCGCGGGCAATGGCTGGCTGCTGCCGGCGGGACCGTTGCGCGAATCGCCGCGCCGCCGGCGCGACGTGACGGTGATCAATGCGCCCGCGCTGGCGCCGGCACTGGTGGACCAGGTCGCGCCCAAGGGCTCGCTGGTGGTGCAGATGCTGCTCGATGGCGGCGTGGCCGAACGCCTGCTCGACCGCACCGAGCGCATGCCCCTGGAAACCCTGGCGGCCAGCGGCCGGCGCATCGTGGCGGCGGCCGGCATCGGCAACCCCCGGCGCTTCTTTGCCATGCTGCGCGGGGCCGGATTGGACTTCATGGAACTGCCCCTGCCCGACCATCACGACTTCCTCGACCAGCCATTTGCGGCACTCGACACGGATGTGATCTTGATCACCGAGAAGGATGCAGTAAAATGTGCGCAAATTGAACATCTCAAAGATGACCCGAGACTGTGGGTCGTCCCCGTCAGTGCGCGCATCGATAGCGCGCTGGCCCAACAAATTGTGGAGAAATGTCGTGGACGCTCGACTGCTTGATATCCTGGTCTGCCCTGTTTGCAAGGGTCCGCTTGAACACGATAAAAAGGCGCAGGAACTGATTTGCCGCGCCGACCGCCTGGCCTATCCTATCCGCGATGGCATCCCCATCATGTGGGCGGACGAAGCGCGCACCCTGCAAGACGCAGTGGAATAACGATGGCGTTCATCGTCATCATCCCGGCCCGCCTGGCTTCGACGCGCCTGCCGAACAAGCCGCTGGCCGACCTGGGCGGCAAACCCATGGTGGTGCGCGTGGCCGAGCAGGCGGCGCTCTCTGGCGCCGCGCGCGTCATCGTCGCCACCGACCATGAGTCCATCCGCGACGCCTGCGCCGCGCATGGCGTGGAAGTGTGCATGACGCGCGCCGACCATCCGTCGGGCACGGACCGCATCGCCGAAGTGGCGCGCACGCTGGCTTTGCCGCCGGACGCCGTCGTCGTCAACCTGCAGGGCGACGAACCGCTGATCGATCCGGCCCTGCTGGCCGCCTGCGCGGCGCAGATCAGCGCCGCCGTCCCCATGGCCACGTGCGCCCATCCGTTGCACGACGTGGCCGATGCGTTCAATCCGAACGTGGTGAAGGTCGTGCTGGACAAGAACGGCCGCGCCTTGTATTTCTCGCGTGCAACGATTCCGTGGCACCGCGACGGCTTCGCCCAGTCCCGTGAAAACTTGCCGCAAGGCTACGTGCCGCTGCGCCATATCGGCCTGTATGCGTACAGCAATGCATTTTTGCAAGAATATCCGCAATTGTCCGCATCGCCGCTGGAAGCCATCGAGGCGCTGGAGCAGTTGCGCGTGCTGTGGCACGGTGTTGCCATCGCCGTTCACGTCACGGACTCGGCGCCGGCCGCCGGTGTCGACACGCCGGAAGATCTTGCCAGGGTGCAAGCCCACTACGGCGCCCTGTAAGCGCTACCCGCAAAACGGCAGGCGTGCAAATATAATTTGTATGCCTGCAGCAAAAACCACATTTTGAAACGTCCGCCTCGCTAATTGCTGGCTTTGATCAATCAGGGCATAGCAATTCGATAGCAAACTGGCGCTCTGGGGATTTTTTGTGGTAAGTTTCGTAGGGAAAGATAGCCATAGCAACACCATCTAAAAATAATTACACATACCACCATCCAAAATCTGTTTTTTAGGAACTTTTCAATGCGTCTGATACTTTTAGGAGCACCCGGTGCCGGCAAGGGCACCCAAGCTAATTTCATCAAAGAAAAATACAATATTCCACAAATCTCCACGGGCGACATGCTGCGCGCGGCGATCAAGGAAGGCACGGAACTGGGCCTGGCAGCGAAAAAAGTCATGGATGCGGGCGGCCTCGTGTCGGACGACATCATGATCGGCCTGGTCAAGAACCGCCTGCAGGACGCCGATTGCGCCAATGGCTACCTGTTCGACGGCTTCCCGCGCACCATCGCGCAAGCGGACGCCATGAAAGATGCGGGCATCCATGTTGACTACGTGCTGGAAATCGACGTGCCGGACGAGTCGATCATCGAGCGCATGGACGGCCGCCGCAGCCACCCGGGTTCGGGCCGCGTCTACCACGTCAAATTCAATCCGCCCAAGGTCGACGGCGTCGATGACATCACGGGCGAACCGTTGATCCAGCGCGACGACGACAAGGCAGAAACGGTCAAGAAGCGCCTGGATGTGTACCACAACCAGACCAAGGTCTTGCTCGGTTACTACAACGACTGGGCCAAGTCCGGTCTGCCGGGCGCACCGAAATACCGCCGCATCGCCGGCGTCGGTCCGGTCGAGCAAATCCGCGACAGCGCATTTGCCGCCCTGGCGGAATAAGCAGTATTGAAAAGCGGACCTGAGTGTCCGCTTTTTTTGTGCCCGCTTTTCGCCAGCGGTGCCGTGTCGTTTTCGTGGTTCAGGTTTTTTGCAGGTCGTGTTTTCCTGGCTGCGCGTGCCTACCCGGTGCGGTCTGCAGCTGTTGGCAATGACGTCGGATAAAAACAGAAGGGGACGATATGGCAGCCAGTTTGTGGTTTGCGGTAGCCTGCGGCGTGGTCGCAGTCATTTACGGTTTGGTGTCGCGCAGCTGGATCCTGAGGCAGGATCCCGGCAACGCGCGCATGCAGGAAATCGCCCTGGCCATCCAGCAGGGCGCGGCCGCCTATCTGGCGCGCCAGTACCGCACCATCGCCATCGTCGGCGTGGTGCTGCTGATCGCCATCTATGTGCTGCTCGGCTTGCACACGGCGCTGGGCTTCCTGATCGGTGCCGTGCTGTCGGGCGCCTGCGGCTTCATCGGTATGAACGTCTCCGTGCGGGCCAATGTGCGCACGGCGCAGGCGGCCACCCTGGGCATCAACCAGGCCTTGAACGTGGCTTTCAAGGGCGGGGCGATCACGGGCATGCTGGTCGTCGGCCTGGGCTTGCTGGGCGTGACCCTGTTCTACTGGCTGCTGGCGACGACGGGCGCGCCCGGCCTGACCCAGCATGACCTGATCAAGCCCCTGATCGGCCTGGCCTTCGGCGCCTCGCTCATTTCCATCTTCGCGCGTCTCGGCGGCGGCATCTTCACCAAGGGCGCCGATGTGGGCGCGGACCTGGTGGGCAAGGTCGAGGCGGGCATCCCCGAGGACGACCCGCGCAATCCGGCCGTCATTGCCGACAACGTGGGCGACAACGTGGGCGACTGCGCCGGCATGGCGGCCGACCTGTTCGAGACCTATGTCGTGACCCTGATCGCCACCATGCTGCTGGGCGCGCTGCTGATGGCAGAGGCCAGCAGCACGGCCATCATCTACCCGCTGCTGCTGGGCGCCGTCTCCATCCTCGCTTCCATCGTCGGCTGCTCGATGGTGAAAACGGCCCCGGGCAAGAAGATCATGTCGGCCCTGTACACGGGCCTGTGGTGGGCGGCCGGCCTGTCGCTGGTGGGCTTTGCCGTCGTGACGTGGCTGCTGTGGCCCGACGACGCCATGCGCTACAAGATGCTGGGCGCCACCGTCGTCGGCATCGTCCTCACGGGCCTGATGGTGTACATCACCGAGTACTACACGGGCACGGATTTCAAGCCCGTGCGCCATATCGCCGAAGCGTCGACGACGGGCCACGGCACGAATATCATCGCCGGCCTGGGCGTGTCGATGAAGTCCACTGCCTATCCGGTGCTGGCCGTCTGCGTCGCCATCCTCGTCTCGTACCAGCTGGCCGGCCTGTACGGCATCGCCATTGCGGCCACGTCGATGCTGTCGATGGCGGGCATCATCGTCGCGCTCGACGCGTATGGCCCCATCACGGATAATGCGGGCGGCATCGCGGAAATGTCGGGCTTGCCCGACTCCGTGCGCGCCATCACCGATCCTCTGGATGCCGTCGGGAATACGACCAAGGCCGTCACCAAGGGCTACGCCATCGGCTCGGCCGGGCTGGCCGCGCTGGTGCTGTTTGCCGATTACACGCATGCGCTCGAATCCGTGGGCCAGCACATCACGTTTGACTTGTCGAACCCGATGGTCATCGTCGGTCTGTTCATCGGCGGCCTGATACCGTACCTGTTCGGCGCCATGGCGATGGAAGCCGTGGGCCGCGCGGCCGGTGCCGTGGTAGTGGAAGTACGGCGGCAGTTCCGCGACATCAAAGGCATCATGGAAGGCACGGCGCGGCCCGAATACGACAAGGCCGTCGACATGCTGACGGCGTCGGCCATCCGCGAAATGATCGTGCCGTCCTTGCTGCCCGTCGTCGTGCCCATCGTCGTGGGCATGCTGCTGGGGCCTGCGGCACTCGGCGGTCTCTTGATGGGGACGATTGTGACGGGCCTGTTCGTGGCCATTTCCATGACCACGGGCGGCGGCGCCTGGGACAATGCGAAGAAATACATCGAGGATGGCCACTTCGGCGGCAAGGGGTCGGACGCGCACAAGGCGGCCGTCACGGGCGACACGGTGGGCGACCCGTACAAGGATACGGCCGGTCCTGCGGTGAACCCCTTGATCAAGATCATCAATATCGTGGCCCTGCTGCTGGTGCCGCTGCTGCCGGCCACGGGCTGGCTGGCCGTGGCAGCGCCGGCACCCGTCCACGCGCCCGCGCCACCCATCCTGGCGCCGGCGACACCTGTGCAAAGCTTGCCCGCGCAATAAGAGGGTGCGGTTCCCGCAGCCCCGTGGCACGTGAAAAATTGCAGTACGGCATGGCGTGCCGTAGCACCGGCCAGCGTGCGCTGACGGGGAGGCGAACATGAACACGATAGCGTTGATGGGGCGTGCCGGCCTGCTGGCGCCGCTGCTGCTGGCCGCCTGCACGGTGCTGCCGGAAGGGCCGTCGGCCATGGTCTTGCCCGGCACGGGCAAGAGTTTCGAGCAATTTCGCGGCGATGACGGCAGTTGCCGTGGCTATGCGCAGGCGCAGCTGGCCGGCACGGGCGCGGCCGAGAGCTCCTCGCATGGCATGCAGCGCAGCTACGATGACCCTTATCAAAAATGTATGTATGCGAGCGGCCACAAGGTGCCCTTGGCCGGGCGGATGCTGGGCAGCGTGCCGGCGAATGCCGCCACGCCGCCGCCCGATACGCCGCCGCCCCGTTATTAGCCGCTTAGAAGCGCGACGTCAGGCCGACGAACATGCGGCGTCCCGGCACGTAGTAGTCGACCAGGCCGTCGGCCATCGGGCCCTTCTTGAACAGGTTTTGCACGCCGCCGCGTACCGTCCACTGGGGCGTGACCTTGTATGACACGACCGTGTCGACGATGGTGTAGGCCTTGTCGGCCAGCTTGCCGGCATCGAGTTCCTTGCCCGTGTACTGGGCCGACACTTCGCCGAACAGCTGGTCGTTGACTTGCCAGCCCAGCGCCGAGTACCACGACAGTTTTGGCGTGGACAGCAGGTTGGCGCCCGTAGTGAGGTTTTTCGCTTCCGCCATGTAGGTGACGTTGTTACGCCAGTTCAGGTTTTTCGTCAGCGGGATGGTGGCCGTCGCTTCCAGGCCGCTGGTGCGCGCCTTCTGGATATTCGTCATCTTGGTCCACCAGCGCTGCTGGTAAAAGCCCAGCGGCGCATAGTCGATCTTGTTCTTGAAATCCGTGTGGAACCAGGTCAGGCCCACGTCCCAGCCATTCTGTTCCCACGCCACGCCGATCTCGCCGGCCGTGCTCGTTTCCGGCTTCAGGTCCGCATTGCCGGCCATGTAGCAGTCGCCCGTGATGTAGCCGAGCGGTTTCAGGCTGCCGCAACCGCGTCCGGCCGAGTTGGTCGCTGCCGCCGGCGAGTTTTCCTTCAGGCTCGGGGCGCGGAAGCCTTGCGACACGCCGCCCTTGATGGTCCAGGCGGGGGCGGGGTGGTACACCAGGTACAGGCGCGGGCTGTAGTGGTTGCCGAACTTGCTGTGGTGATCGAGGCGCAGGCCGGCCGTGGCCGTCAAGTTTTCGCGCAAGAACAATTGATCTTCCGCAAACAGGGCCGAGGTGGTGCCCGACAGGGTCGCGCCGCTCACGGTGTTGCCCAGATAATCGGTGGGCACGGTGCCGATGGTATTCGTGTTCGTCAGTTCCTGGTGCTTCCACTGGCCGCCCATCACGAGCATTTGCTCGATGCCGCCCCAGCCGAGCCGTTTTTCCAGGCTGGCATCGAGCGTGCTGTCCTTGGATTTCGCCACCGTGCCGACGTCCTGGTTATCGAAGTCGTTGTGATACAGGTTGACCGTGGTCTTGCCGAAGTCCCAGCGGCCTTCGTAGCCGAGGCTGACGCTCTTGCGTATCAGCTTGTTGGCGCCCCAGCTGTAGACCAGCGGCTCGCCATCCGCATCATGCGCACTCGAATTGCTCGCTTCCTGCCTGCCATAGCTGGCGTCCAGCGACAGGTTCTGTTTCTTGTCCAGCGCCCAGGTCAGCTGGCCCGAGACAGTCTGGTTGCGTTCGCCGCCCATGGCGCCCGCTTTGTCGAAGGATTTTTCATCGGGATTCTGGCGCGACTGGTTCACGCCCAGGCGCATGCCGACCGTGTCCGACAAGGGACCAGCCAGGTTCACGCCCAACTGGTGCGCCGTGCCGCGGTCGCTGTCCTGCGGCTGCGTGTAGTTGGCCGTGGCCGAGCCGTTCCACTTGCCCGGCACCTTGCGTGTGATGATGTTGATCACGCCGCCCATGGCGTCCGAGCCGTACAGCGAGGACATGGGACCACGCACCACTTCGATGCGCTCGATCATGTCGGGCGAGATCCAGTTCAAGTCCTGGCGGCCCAGATCCGGGCGGTAAGCCGTGTCGGCCGAGCTGCCCACGCGCTTGCCATCGACCAGGATCAGCGTGTATTTGTCGGGCAGGCCGCGCAGCTTGATCTTCGACGCTTCGCGTTCGGGGCCGGTGCCGCCCGTCACGCCGGGGATGCGGCGCAGCAAGGTGTTCAGGTCATACACGGGCTGGCGCTCGATTTCCTCGCGCGTGATGACACTGATGCTGGCCGGCGCATCCTTGATGTCGATGGCCGTGCCCGACGCGGTGACGACCACCGTGTTCATGGTGGGATCGGCGGCCACATTGCCTTCGGCCCAGGCGTTGCTGACGGCCAGCGAGAGCAGGCAGGGCAGGAGCAGGGCGGCGGAATGCATGGCACGGGCGGGAGTGGAAGCGGGGATTACGAAGGCGGGACTACGCTTGGTCATGGTGAACTTTCCGGATGTTGTTATTTCCTGGCTGCCTTCCGGGTGGCTCGGGTATGAATGAAAAGAGAATCAACTGCGCTCGAATTCTGATAATGAGAATAAGAATCGTTCTTATTGTAGTGCCATCCTGGCAAGAAGGAAAGTGCTGAAAGGAAATAAAACACCGTTGCAGTATGTGCATGGCATCTGGCGCAGTGTGTGCCAATAATGAAAGCGGTAAGATCGATGCTTGGGGAGGTGGCATGAAGACGATGGTAAAAAGCATGCTGGCGCTGGCCGGCGCCCTGCTGGTAGCGGCTGGCGGCCATGCCCGGGCGCAGGAACCGGCGGCGCCTGCCGAGTCTTTGTCTGAGCCTTTGCCTGTGTGCCGGCTCGACCCGCGCGACAGCGGCAAGCTGGCCGTGGAACCGTGCCGCCCGGCGCCGCCCGTGCAGCCGCGCCGTTCCGTGGCGCAGGTGATCGGCCGCATGCCGGCGCAGCCAGCGCCTCCCATTGTGCCCATGGCGCCTTTGCCGCCCGGCCCGGTCGTGCCCATGCCGCGCGCGCCGCAGCCCATCGGTTCCTGCGACGCGGGCGGTTGCCGCGACGCGTCCGGCGCGCGCTACGACGGCGCGGGCAACGCCACGCTCGATGCCAACGGGCGCATCTGCCACCGCAACGGCGCTTTTATCCAGTGTTTTTAAGCCTGCCACGCGCTGGCGCCGCAAGTTTTCGCTCGGTGACGGCAAAAATGGCTACAATTGTCGCCGACATTACGTTTACGTAAACGTAATAGCGCGTAATGGCGTAATAATGGCATCGTGCATCGTGCATCAACCATCAGGCGCCGGGAACACGGCCCTTATCACTCAGGAGATTTCATGCAGATTCAGGACAATGTATTCATCATCACGGGCGGCGCATCGGGTTTGGGCGCGGCCACGGCGCGCATGCTGACGGCGGCCGGCGGCAAGGTCGTGCTGGCCGACGTGCAGACGGAAGCGGGCCAGGCGCTGGCCGCTGAACTGAACGGCGTGTTCGTGCAGTGCGACGTGACGTCGGAAGAAGACGGCATGGCCGTGGTGGCGGCGGCCACCAAGCTGGGCACCTTGCGCGGCCTGGTCAACTGCGCCGGCGTGGCGCCCGCCGTGAAAACCGTGGGCAAGGATGGCCCGCACCCGCTGGCCCTGTTCCAGAAAGTCGTCAACATCAACCTGGTGGGCACCTTCAATATGTGCCGCCTGGCGGCCGACGCCATGGCGAAACAGGATGCGACGGCGGAAGGCGAGCGCGGCATCATCATCAACACGGCGTCCGTGGCGGCCTACGATGGCCAGATCGGCCAGGCGGCGTATGCCTCGTCGAAGGCGGCCGTGGTGGGACTGACCCTGCCGATGGCGCGCGACCTGTCGCGCAACGGCATCCGCGTGATGACGGTGGCGCCAGGCATTTTCGAAACGCCGATGCTGCTCGGCATGCCGGCCGAAGTGCAGGATGCGCTGGGCAAGATGGTGCCGTTCCCTTCGCGCCTGGGCAAGCCCGGCGAATACGCGCAGCTGGTGAAAGCCATCGTGGAAAACGTCATGCTTAATGGCGAAACAATCCGCCTGGACGGCGCGATCCGCATGCAGCCCAAATAAGCCTGGCGTGATTTGATGTAGGATACCCCCGTATGGGGCGTACAGCCTTGCCTGGCTGTGCGCCCTTTTTTTATCGGAGAATCCATGATCGCATTGAAGCCGCTGGCGCTGAGCCTGACCTTGCTGGGAGCCCTGGCTGCCAGTCCCGTATTTGCCGAAGTGCCGCAAAAGGCGCCGGAAATCGCCACCGCATATGCGGAGAAATCGGGCTGGGCGGCGCAGAAATTCATGGTCGCCGCCGCCAACCCGCTGGCCGCCGATGCCGGCTACCAGATGCTGAAAAAGGGCGGCAGCGCCATCGACGCGGCCATCGCCACGCAGCTGGTGCTCACCCTGGTCGAGCCGCAATCGTCGGGCATCGGCGGCGGCGCCTTTTTGCTGTACTCCACGGCCAAGGGCGTGCAGGCGTTCGACGGGCGCGAAACGGCGCCGGCCGCCGCCGACGAACACCTGTTCCAGAACGCGGACGGCAGCCCCGTCTCGCGCGCCACGGGCGTCGTGGGCGGGCGTTCCGTGGGCGCGCCGGGCGTGCTGCGCATGCTGGAATTGGCGCACAAGGAACACGGCAAGCTGCCGTGGGCGACCCTGTTCGGCCCCGCCATCCGCCTGGCGCACGGCGGCTTTCCCGTCAGCCAGCGCCTCAACGGCCTGTTAAGCTGGGATCAGGCCCTCAAGCGCGACCCTGTCGCCGCAGCGTATTTCTATGACGGCGAGGGCAAGGCCTGGCCCGTCGGCCACGTGCTGAAGAACCCGCAACTGGCGCGCACCCTGCGCGAGATCGCCCGCGGCGGCGCCGACGCCTTTTACCAGGGCCGCATCGCGCGCGACATCGCCGCCAAGGTGGCGTCGCACCCCACCAATCCGGGCAAGCTGACGGCGCAGGATATCGCCGGCTACCGCGCCAAGGTGCGCGAACCCGTCTGCAGCGATTACAAGGCGTGGACCGTGTGCGGCATGCCGCCGCCATCGTCGGGCGGCATCGCCATCGCGCAGATGCTGGGCATCCTGGAAGTGAAGGATATCGGCCCGTATGCGCCCGTCGACGGCGTGCCCGATGCACAGGCGATCCATCTGTTCTCGGAAGCGGGGCGCCTGGCCTACGCGGACCGCAACCGCTACGTGGCCGACACGGATTTCGTGCCGCTGCCCGGTAACGGCATCGCCTCGATGCTCGATAAAACCTACCTGGCGCAGCGCGCCGCCTTGATCGGCGACAAATCCATGGGCAAGGCCTTGCCCGGCACGCCGCCCGGCATGCAGGTGGCATGGGGCATGGACAACGCCTTGCAGCGCCCGTCGACGTCGCACCTGGTGGCCGTCGATGCTTTTGGGGGCGGCCTGTCGATGACCACCAGCGTGGAAGACGCGTTCGGCTCGCGCCAGATGGTCGACGGCTTCCTGCTGAATAACCAGCTGACGGATTTCTCGTTCGATTCGCGCGATGCCGACGGCCCCATCGCCAACCGGGTCGAAGCGGGCAAGCGTCCGCGCAGCGCCATGTCGCCTACGCTGGTATTCGAGAAGGGCACGCACAAGCTGGTGCTGGCCACGGGCTCGCCTGGCGGCTCGTCCATCATCAATTACGTTGCCAAGGTGCTGGTCGGCACCATGGACTGGGGCTTGAACGTGCAGCAGGCGATCAGTCTGCCGAACTTCGGCAGCCGCAATGGCCCGACGGAGCTGGAAAAGGGCCGCGCGCCGGCCGCGCAAGTCGAGGCACTGCAGGCGATGGGCCACGAAGTGCGCGTGATCGAACAGAATTCCGGCTTGCAGGGCATCATGCGCCTGTCCGCGCACGGCAAGGATTTCTGGTTTGGCGGGGCTGATCCACGGCGCGAAGGCATGGTACGGGGAGACTAATCTTTTCCACAAAGCATCCAGACCCTGCTAATCTGCCGGCATGGGAATGCAAAATAAAACAGGCTTGATACTCACGGGAGGGGGCGCCCGTGCCGCCTACCAGGTGGGCGTGCTGCAGGCGATTTCGGCGATTCTGTGGGAAGCGGGCTGGGCGCCGGCGCGCAACCCGTTCGACATCATCTGCGGCACCTCGGCCGGCGCCATCAATGCCACGGCGCTGGCCTGTCGCGCGGATAACTTCGGCGAAGGCGTGCAAAAGCTGCTCGACGTGTGGCAGCACATCGAGGTCGAGCAAGTGTACCGGGCCGATTCGCTGGGCGTGATCCGCTCGGGCGCGCGCTGGCTGTCCTTGCTGTCGTTCGGCTGGCTGCTGCGCCAGTGGCATGCCTCGCCGCCCAGTTCCCTGCTCGACAATACCCCGCTGGTCAGCCTGCTGCACCGCATGCTCGACCTGCCGCGCCTGGATGCGGCCCTGGCCGACGGCCTGCTGCATGCGCTGGCCGTGACGGCATCGTCGTACTCGGGCAGCCGCCACATGACGTTTTACCAGACGGCCGAGGATATCGCGCCGTGGGTGCGCACGCAGCGCCTGGCCTTGCCCGACCAGATCGGCGTGGAGCACTTGCTCGCTTCGGCAGCCATCCCTTTTATTTTTCCCGCCGTGCCCCTGTACGTGGGCGGCCAGCGCGAATACTGCGGCGACGGTTCCATGCGCCAGCTGGCGCCTATTTCTCCGGCCATCCACCTGGGCGCGAACAAGGTGCTGGTGGTGGGCGCGGGGCGCATGACGGAACCGGCGCCCGCCGCGTCCGAAGCGGCGCGCTACCCCAGCCTGGCGCAGATCGCCGGCCACGCGCTGTCGTCGATCTTCCTCGATGGCCTGGCCGTCGATATCGAGCGCCTGAACCGCATCAACCTGACCCTGTCGATGCTGCCGCCCGAGTTGCTGGGCAAGACGGCCTTGAAACCGGTGGAATTGCTGGTCATCGCGCCGTCCGAACGGCTCGACGCCATCGCCAGCCGGCATATCGGCAGTTTGCCGCGTCCCATCCGCACCATGTTGTCGGGTATCGGCGCGGCCGAAGCGCGCGGTGCGGCGCTGGCATCGTATTTGTTGTTCGAATCGACGTATACTAACGAGCTGATCCGTCTTGGACAGCGCGATACGCAGGCCCGCAAGGACGATGTACTGGCGTTTTTTGGTTCTTGAGACGGCCCTTGGAGCGGCGTGCGGGTTTTTCGCGTTTTTTTTGACAGGACGATTGTGCTGGTATTTCGACGTGTTTTCGATGTTGCCTTACTGTTAATTCTTCTGCTGGGCGGCTGGGCCGCGGCGGCGCCTGCGCCCACCTTGCGCTTCGACCAGCTCAGCGTCGACCAGGGCCTGGCGCAGGAATCGGTGCTGGCCATCGCGCAGGACCGGCAAGGCTATATGTGGTTCGGCAGCCAGTCTGGCCTGAGCCGCTACGATGGCTACCGCATGGTCGTCTACAAGAATATCGAGGGCGACAAGACCAGCCTGGCCGACAACTGGGTCGGCGAGCTGCATGTCGATAGCCAGGGCCAGCTGTGGGTCGGCACCGACAATGGCCTGGACCGCTTCGACGCCGCCAGCCAGACCTTCATCCATTACGTCCCGGCCGAAAAGAGCAAGCGCGGCAACGGCAACCGGCATATCCATGCCATTCTCGACGATGGCGCGCGCGGCTTCTGGATCGCCACCTCGGACGGTTTGCAGCATTTCGACCCGGCCACGGGCCACTTCCGCACCTGGCACCATGAAGAAGGCAACCCGCACAGCCTGGGCGACAATGAAATCAAGGCGCTGGCGCTGGACGCGCAACAGCGCCTGTGGATCGGCACGGTGACAGGCCTGGACATGCTGGCGCCGGGCAGCGAGCGCTTCGAGCATTTCGCCGTCGATACGGAGCCCGGTTCGAAGTACAACGTGATCCAGTCGCTGCTGATCGACCGCCAGCAGAACCTGTGGATCGGCACCATGGCCGGCGCCGAGCGCTGGCGCCTGGGCGGCGCCGGCGAGGCGCCCCAGGCGCGCGTGCGCTTCGGCGAGAAACATGGCTTTTCCGCCATCCGCGTCGCCAGCCTGTACCAGGACGTCGACGCCACCGTCTGGCTGGGCAGCAATGCCGATGGCCTGTTCCGCTGGCTGCCCGGCAGCGACAGCTTCCTGCAGTACCGCCACCAGACGGGCGACAAGTTCAGCGTCGCCGACAACCAGCTGTCGTCGCTGTACCGCGACCGCGCCGGCACCTTCTGGGTCGGCTCCTGGTACAACGGCGTGAGCCGGGTGGACCTGGGCAGCGGCGGCTTTTCGCGCATGGCGCGCGCCCCCGGCGACGTGGGCGCGCTGGCGGACAAGAAAGTGCGCGCCGTGGCCGACGCGGGCAATGGCAAGCTGTGGCTGGCCACCAAGGGCGGCCTGAAACTGTACGACACGCGCGACGGCAGTTCGCGCCTGTTCGACCTGCGCAGTTCGCCCGGCATGTCGCGCGACGAGCAGGTCACCACCCTGTACAAGGCGCCGGACGGCACCCTGTGGGTGGGCGGCTCGACGGGCTTGCACCGCTTCGATCCGGCACTGGAGCGCTTCTTCACCATGCGCTTTGCCGCCGGCGACCCGAATAGCGACACCATCCGCAATGTGGTGAGCGACCGCAGCGGCATGCTGTGGGTCTCGACGCGGGGCGGCGTGCACCGCTTCGACCCCGTCAGCCGCCGCTTTACCACCTACCGCCACGACCCAGCCAACCCGAACAGCCTGTCCGACAACATGGTGCGGCCCGTGCTGGAAGACGGCAAGGGGCGGCTGTGGATAGGCTCTTTCCACGGCCTGGACTTGCTGGACCGCGCCAGCGGCCGCTTCCGCCATTTCCGCCACGATCCGCAAAACCCGCATAGCCTGAGCCACGACGAAGTGCATTTCCTGCACGAGGACAAGCGCGGCGTGCTGTGGGTGGGCACGGCCAATGGCCTGAACCGCATGGACGTCGACGCCAAGGGCGAAATCGGCTTCCGGCGCTTCGTGCGCAAGGATGGCATGGCCGACGACGCCGTCGCCAGCATCCTCGGCGACGACAACGAGCAGCTGTGGCTGAGCACGAACAGCGGCATCACGCGCCTCGACATGCGCAGCGGCCTGTTTCGCAACTACGACAGCGCCGATGGCACGGTGGAAGGCTCGTACTTCGATGGCGCAGCCCTGCGCGCGGCGGACGGGACCATGTATTTCGGCGGCTTCAACGGCATGACAGCGTTCGTGCCGCAGGATATCCACGACAACCGCGTGCCGCCGCTGGTGGCCATCACGGAGCTGCAGATATTCAACAAGCCGGTGGCCATCGGCCGCGGCGAGTTCGCGCACGTGCTCAGCAGGGCCATCGACCACACGCGCCAGCTGGTGCTGACCAGCCGCGAAAGCGTCTTTTCGCTGGAGTTCGCGGCCCTGCATTTCGCCGCGCCGCAGCGCAACATGTTCGCCTACCGGCTCGAAGGCTTCGACCAGGACTGGGTCATGACGGACGCTGGGCGGCGCTTTGCCACCTACACCAACCTCGATGCCGGCAACTACGTGTTTCGCGTCAAGGCGGCCAACAAGGACGGCGTGTGGAACGAGAGCGGCGCCACGCTGGCCATCACGATCCTGCCGCCGTTCTGGAAAACCTGGTGGTTCCGCACCCTGATGGCGGCGCTGCTGCTGGGCGCCATCTATGGCGCGTACCGCCAGCGCGTGCGCGCGCTGCGGCATCAACAGAATGAACTGGAAAAGCAGGTCAGCGAACGCACGGCCGAGTTGCAGAGCAAGGAAATCGAAGTGCTGGCCCAGTCGGAAAAGCTGGCACAGGTCAACAACAGCCTGACGAAAAACGAGGAAAGTTTGCGCCAGGCCAAGCGCAAGGCCGAGGATGCGACGCGCCAGAAGTCGGAATTTTTGGCCAATATGAGCCACGAGATGCGCACGCCGCTGGCCGGCGTGATCGGCATGCTGGGCTTTGCCCTGCGCGACGAGCAGCTGCACGACGCCACGCGCGAGCAGATCCTGCGCGGCCAGGCCAATGCCCAGTCGCTGCTGGTGATCATCAATGACTTGCTGGATTTTTCCAAGATCGAGGCGGGCAAGCTGAGTATCGAAAATATCGATTTCGCGCTCGGCGCGGCGATCGAGGCGGTCGTCAGCCTGTTCGAGGAGCAGGCGGCCGCGCGCAGCATCGGTTTTTCCATCGATTTCGCACCCGACCTGCCGCCCTTCGTGGTGGGCGACCCGACCCGCTTGCGGCAGGTGCTGGTCAACCTGGTCGGCAATGCCTTCAAGTTTACCCAGCGCGGCGGCGTCAGCGTGTGCGTCGAGCGGGCCGGCGTGGCCAGCGGCAGCGGCGGACGCCGTGTCAACCTGATCCGCTTTACGGTCAGCGACAGCGGCATCGGCATCGATGCCGATGCGATGGCGCGCCTGTTCCAGAAATTCGAGCAGGCCGACGCCAGCACCACGCGGCGCTACGGCGGCACGGGGCTGGGCCTGGCGATCTGCCGCCAGCTGGTCGAACTGATGGAGGGCGAGATCGAGGTGGCCAGCACGCCGGGGCAGGGCAGCACGTTTGCCTTCACCTTGCCGCTGGCCGATGGCGTGGCGCCGCCGCTGGTGCCGCAGGTGGCGCTGGCGCCGCACAGCCACCAGTTGCGCGTGCTGTGCGCGGAAGACTTCCCCACCAACCAGATTATCATCCGCGTCATGCTTGAAGAGCTGGGGCACCGGGTCGATGTGGTCGCCAACGGCGCGCTGGCGGTGGCGGCCTGCGTGCATACGCGCTATGACCTGATCCTGATGGACGGCCGCATGCCGGAGATGGACGGCGCCACGGCCACGCGCTTGATCCGCGTGGGCGGCTGGCCGGACCAGCCCGTGCGCGACCAGGAGCTGATGATCGTGGCCCTGACGGCGAATGCCAGCGAAGAGGATCGCGGCCGCTATCTGGGCGTCGGCATGGATGATTTCCTCAGCAAGCCCGTGGACGAGGCGGCGCTGCATGGCTTGCTGGCGCGCACCATCGAGCGCCAGCTGCAGCGCGGTTTCATGTTGCCGCGCATGCCGTCGAACGCGCCGCGCGCCAGCGCGCGGGGGCAGGCCGAACTCGATGCCTTGTTCGGCATCGCGCCGGCGGCCCCCGTCGCGGCACCCTCCCAGTCCATCCGCAGCGGCGAACTGCAGCGGCGCATCCGCGTCGCCTTCGTCGCCGACCTGGAGGGACGCCTGCGCGAACTCGACGCCGCCCTGGCGGCGCAGGACCGCGACAACGCCGGGCGCCTGCTGCACGGCTTGAAGGGCAGTGCCGCCTATCTCGATGAAACGCAGCTGCACATGCTGTGCACGGAAATGGAGGAGGCGGCCGATGGCGGGCGCTGGACCCAGGTGGCCCTGCATTTGCCGCAATTGCGCGCACTGTTGGCGCAAATAGCCGTTTCGGGCAAGGAAATGTAAAATAGGCAATGCCGGCCATCGGGCGCGCGGCGAAACTGGGTAGAATACGGCCAGGCCCCTGATGCCGCCGGCAATGGAGAAAGCAATGAAAGTACTGGTGGTTGACGATGATGTCGTGTCGCGCATGGTATTGATGCATCTGATCGACAGCTGCGGCGTGCACGATATCGTGGAAGCCGAAGATGGCGCGGCGGCGTGGGAGCAGCTCGAAGGCGGCTTGCGCCCCGCGCTGTGCTTCTGCGACTTGCGCATGCCGCGCCTGTCCGGCATGGAGCTGCTGCAGAAAATCCGCTCCGACAGCGCGCTCGACGCCATGCCGCTGGTGCTCGTGTCGTCGGCGAATGACCACGACACGGTGCGCGACGCCGTGCAGGCCGGCGCCGCCGGCTATATCGTCAAGCCCTTCCAGCCGGAGCAGGTGCGCCAGCATATCGACGCCTGCTTCGACGTCTCCGCCTTGCCGGCCGAGGCGCCGCGCGACACCCTGCAGCGGCTGGGCATCGATGGCGAACGCCTGCTGGCCTACTTGACGGGCTTCCAGGGGCAGATCGGCGCCGCCAGCGAGCAGGTCGACGCCTTGCTGGCGCGCGGCGAACCGGCGCAGGCGCGCCAGCAGCTCGAACGGCTGCACCTCGGTTGCCGCACCCTCGGCTTGCATGGCGCGGAGGCGGGGATGATGGCCCTGCTGCAGGCCTCGGTGCTCGATGGCGAGCAGATACAGGCGGCCCTGGCCGCGCTGGCGCGCAGCGTGGCGCAGCAGGCGCGTTTGCTGCGGCAGCAGGACGGGTTCGACTGAATCTGCTGTTTTCCGCTTGCCGGGAAAATACTTTAGGTTTAAAGTATTTGCTTCCGGGCCATGTGCACGCGCCCGCTACCAGCCAGGATGAGCATGAGCAGCGACCCTTCGCCTACCACCGCCACTCCCCAGGACGACTTTGCGCGCGCGCATCTGCCGCCGCGCGCACTCTGGCCGCAGCTGTGCCTTGAGCTGCCCGAGCTGCTGTATCCGGCGCGTCTCAATTGCGTCGCCGCGCTGCTCGATGCGGCCGTCGCCAACGGCGGCGGCGAGCGCACCGCCATCCTTGCCGACGGCCAGCGCTGGACGTACGCGCAGCTGGCGCGGCAGGTCGACCGCATCGCCCACGTATTGCGCGGCGACCTGCGCCTGATTCCCGGCAACCGCGTGCTGCTGCGCGGCGCGAATACGCCGATGATGGCCGCCTGCCTGCTGGCCGTGCTGAAGGCTGGCTGCATCGCCGTGCCGACCATGCCGCTGCTGCGCGCGCGCGAACTGTCCACCATCCTGGCCAAGGCGGAAGTGAACGCCGTGCTGTGCGCGCAGGGCTTGCGCGGGGAACTCGACGGCTTGCCCGGCCTGCCGGCCATGCTGTGCTTTGGCGCCGACGACGCGGAACTGGAACGGCGCATGGCGGCCCACGCCGCCCCCTTTGCCGCATGCGACACGGCGGCCGACGACGTTTGCCTGATCAGCTTTACCTCGGGCACGACGGGCGTCCCCAAGGGCACCATGCACATGCAGCGCGACCTGCTGGCCATCTGCGACTGCTTTCCCCGCTCCATGCTGCAGGTGCGCGCCGACGATATCTTCATCGGCACGCCGCCATTGGCTTTTACTTTTGGCCTGGGCGGCCTGCTGCTGTTTCCCCTGCGCTTTGGCGCTTGCGCCGTGCTGCTGGAAAAACTCACGCCCGACGCGCTGCTGCGCGCCATCGGTGCCTATCAGGCCACCATCTGCTTCACGGCGCCCACCTTTTACCGCCAGATGGCGCCCCTGGCGGCGCAGCACGACGTGCGCAGCCTGCGCTTGTGCGTGTCGGCCGGCGAAGCGCTGCCGCTGGCCACGCGCGACGCCTGGCAGGCGGCGACGGGACTGGCCATGACGGATGGCATCGGCGCCACCGAGATGCTGCACATCTTCATTTCCGCCACGGGCGAGGGCATCCGCCGCGGGGCCATCGGCAAGGCCATCCCCGGCTACCAGGCATGCATCGTCGACGACGCCGGCGTGCCGCAGCCGCCCGGCGTGACGGGCCGCCTGGCCGTGAAAGGCCCCACCGGCTGCCGCTACCTGTCCGACCCGCGCCAGCGCGAATACGTGCAGAACGGCTGGAACCTGACGGGCGACACCTTCGAGATGGATGCCGACGGCTATTTCTATTACCGCTCGCGCAGCGACGACATGATCGTCTCGGCCGGCTACAACATCGCCGGCCCGGAGGTGGAAGAGGCGCTGCTGCGCCACCCGGCCGTTGCCGAATGCGGCGTGGTCGGGCGCGCCGATGCCGAGCGCGGCCAGATCGTCGAGGCGCACGTGGTGCTGAAAGATGGTTTCCAGCCCGGCGATGCCCTGGCAACCGAATTGCAGGACTTCGTGCGCCAGCAGATCGCCCCGTATAAATACCCGCGCGCCATCCGCTTCCTGCCTGCGTTGCCGCGCACGGAAACGGGCAAGCTGCAGCGCTTCAAACTTCGCACGGACACCCCATGAATATCGTCTGCATCGGCGGCGGCCCCGCCGGCCTGTATTTCAGCCTGCTCATGAAAAAGCAGAACCCGGATCACCGCATCACCGTCATCGAGCGCAACCGCCCGTACGACACGTTTGGCTGGGGCGTGGTGTTTTCCGACCAGACCCTGGGCAACCTGGCCAACGCGGACGAGCCGACGGCGCGCGCCATCCTGCAGGCGTTCAACCACTGGGATGATATCGAAATCCACTTCAAGGGCCAGACCGTGCGCTCCGGGGGCCATGGCTTTTGCGGCATCGGCCGCAAGCGCCTGCTCAATATCCTGCAGGCGCGCTGCGAGGAACTCGGCGTGCAGCTGGTGTTCGAGACGGAAGTGCGGGACGACCAGGCCATCGCGAAGCAGTACGGCGCCGAGCTGGTGATCGCCAGCGACGGCTTGAACAGCCGCATCCGCACGCGCTACGCGGCCAGCTACCAGCCCGAGATCGAGCAGCGCCATTGCCGCTTCGTCTGGCTGGGCACGCGCAAGAAATTCGAGGCCTTCACGTTTGCCTTCCGCCAGACGGAATTCGGCTGGTTCCAGGCGCATATCTATCAATACGACGGCGAGACCTCGACCTTCATCGTCGAGACGCCCGAACACGTGTGGCGCGCGGCGGGACTGGACGCCATGAGCCAGGAAGAGGGCATCGCCTTTTGCGAAGCGCTGTTCGCCGGGGAACTCGATGGCCATGGTTTGCTGAGCAATTCGCCGCACTTGCGCGGCTCGGCGCAGTGGATCACCTTCCCGCGCATCGTCTGCCGGCAATGGGTGCACCGGCAGGACGGCGTGCCCGTCGTGCTGATGGGCGACGCGGCCCACACGGCGCATTATTCGATCGGTTCCGGCACCAAGCTGGCGCTGGAAGACGCCATCGAGCTGGCGCGCTGCTTCGGCCAGCATGGGGATACGGATGCTGCGCTGGCCGCCTACCAGCAGTTGCGCGCCATCGAGGTGCTGAAAATCCAGAGCGCGGCGCGCAATTCCATGGAGTGGTTTGAAAACGTCGAGCGCTACAGCGCCATGGACGCGCCGCAGTTCGCCTATTCCATGCTCACGCGCAGCCAGCGCATCTCGCACGAAAACCTGCGCCTGCGCGATCCCGCCTACGTGGCCGGCTATGAACTGTGGCTGGCGCGGCGCGCCGGCGAGCAGGCCGGCGTTGTATTTCCGCAAGTACCTTTGCCGGATCAGGCCGTGCCACCCATGCTCACGCCGTTCAAGCTGCGCGGCGTGCTGCTGAAAAACCGCATCGCCGTCTCGCCGATGGCGCAGTACAGCGCCGTCGATGGCGTGGCGGGCGACTACCACCTGATGCACCTGGGCGCGCGCGCCATGGGCGGCGCCGGCCTCGTGTTTGCCGAGATGACGTGCGTGTCGGCCGACGCGCGCATCACGCCCGCCTGCCCCGGCATGTACAGCGAAGCGCACACGCAGGCCTGGCGCCGCATCGTCGACTTCGTGCATGCCAACAGCGATGCGAAGATCGCCCTGCAATTGGGCCATGCGGGCGCGAAAGGCTCGACGCGGCCCATGTGGGACGGCATCGACCAGCCGCTCAGGGAGGGCAACTGGCCTTTGACCTCGGCCTCGGAGCAGCAATACCTGGCCGGCGTGTCGCAAACGGCGCGCGCGGCCACGGAAAGCGACCTGGCGCGCATCGAGCAGGACTTCGTGCGCGCCACCCTGGCCGCGGCCGTCGCCGGTTTCGACTGGCTGGAACTGCATTGCGCGCACGGCTATCTGCTGTCGAGTTTTATCTCGCCGCTGACCAACCGCCGCACGGACGAGTATGGCGGCAGCCTGGAAAACCGCTGCCGTTATCCGCTGCGCGTGTTCCGCGCCATGCGCGCCGCCTGGCCGCAGGATAAACCGATGAGCGTGCGCATTTCGGCCCACGACTGGGTCGACGGCGGCATCACGCCCGATGACGCCGTCGTCATCGCGCGCCTGTTCAAGCAGGCCGGCGCCGACCTGATCGACTGCTCCTCGGGCCAGGTCAGCAAGCTCGAACGGCCCGTGTACGGGCGCATGTTCCAGGCGCCGTTCGCCGACCGCGTGCGCAACGAGGCGGGCATCGCCAGCATGGCCGTCGGTTCGATCTTCGAAGCCGACCACGCCAACAGCATCATCGCCGCCGGGCGCGCCGACCTGTGCGCCGTGGGCCGCCCGCACCTGGCCAACCCGGCCTGGACCCTGACGGAAATGGCGCGCATCGGCTACAGCGGCGGGGCAGCCGCGTGGCCGAAACAGTACCGTCCGGGCCAGCAGCAGCTGGAGCGCAATCTGCAGCGCGAGCGGCAACTGGCTGCCGCCAATACGGGCTTGACCCCGCAACAGGTGGCCGCGCGGCTGCTGGAAGGATGACATGAGCAAGCAAGCATTGATGGACACGCTGTCAGAAAAACATGCGCTGGTGACGGGCGCCGGCAGCGGCATCGGCCTGGCCTGCGCGGGCGCCTTGCTGGACGCGGGCGCCCGGGTCACCCTGGCCGGGCGCGACGGCGCGCGGCTGGCGCGCGCGCGCATGCAGCTGGAAGAGGCAGGCCATGCGGGGAGGGTGGCCATCTGCGTGCTTGACGTGAGCGTGGAAGCGTCCGTGCAGGCGGGTTTCGCGCAGGCCGCCGCGCATTTCGGCCGTATCGATGTATTGATCAATAACGCGGGTCAGGCGCATGCGGCGCCGTTCGGCAAGACGGACGCCGCCATCTGGCAGCAGATGCTGGCCGTGAACCTGACGGGCGTGTTCCACTGCTGCCAGGCCGTCCTGCCGGCCATGCTGGAAGCGGGTTGGGGACGCATCGTCAACGTGGCGTCGACGGCGGGCCTGAAAGGCTATCGTTACGTCAGCGCCTATGTCGCCGCCAAGCATGGCGTGATCGGCCTGACGCGCGCGCTGGCGCTGGAAGTGGCGCCGCGCGGCGTCACCGTCAACGCCGTCTGCCCCGGTTATACGGAAACGGAGATGGTGGCGCAGGCCGTGCAGAACATCGTGCGCAAGACGGGGCGCGGCGAAGAGGCGGCGCGCGCGGAACTGGCGGCAGCCAATCCGCAGCAGCGGCTGGTGCAGCCGCAGGAAGTGGCCGATGCGGTGGCGTGGCTTTGCCTGCCCGCGTCGTCCGCCATGAATGGACAATCGATCGCCGTCGCCGGCGGCGAAGTCATGTAACGGAATGAAGACCATGGATAAAGAAAGCGCTGACGCGCAAGAACAACCGGTACTGGACCTGTCCAGCCGCCTGACTCAGGACCACCACCAGTCGCTCAAGCTGTGGCTGCGCATGCTCTCGTGCACGGTGAAAATCGAAAACGAGGTGCGCACGCGACTGCGCGCCACCTTCGGCATCACCTTGCCCCGCTTCGACCTGATGGCGCAGCTGGAGCGCTTTCCCGAAGGTTTGCGCATGGGCGAGCTGTCCAAGCGCATGATGGTCACGGGCGGCAATATCACGGGCATCACCGACCAGCTGGAGCAGGAAAAGCTGGTGGCGCGCGTGGTCGACCCGAAAGACCGCCGCTCGTACAGCGTCAAGCTGACGCCAGCGGGCCGGCGCGCCTTCGACGAGATGGCGCGCGTGCATGAAGGCTGGATCGCCGAACTGCTGCACGGCGTGACGCCGGACGACAAAAACCAATTGATCGACCTGCTGTCGCACATGAAGCAGCAGTTGAATAACACCCCTCTAAAGGACTGAGCATGCGCCATCTACCCGGCCAGCCGCAAGACCTGCCAGGCAACCGCGCCAGCCTGGGCCATTACGCCGCGCGGCATTTTTTATTCTCCGTCGAGGAAGGCGTCGCCACCTTGACTTTGCACAGGCCCGAGCGCAAGAATCCGCTCACTTTTGACTCGTATGCGGAATTGCGCGAGCTGTTTCGCGCGCTGGCGCATGCGGACGACGTCAAGGCCGTGGTGATCACTGGCAGCGGCGGCAATTTCTGCTCGGGCGGCGACGTGCACGACATCATCGGCCCGCTGACGCAACTCGACATGCCCGGCCTGCTGGCGTTTACCCGCATGACGGGCGACGTGGTGAAAGCCATGCGCGCCTGCCCGCAACCCATCATCGCCGCCATCGACGGCATTTGCGCGGGCGCCGGCGCCATGCTGGCGCTGGCTTCCGATATCCGCATCGGCACGGCGCGCAGCAAGACGGCCTTTTTGTTTACCCGCGTGGGCCTGGCCGGCTGCGACATGGGTGCCTGCGCCTTGCTGCCGCGCGTGATCGGCCAGGGCCGCGCCGCCGAACTGCTGTACACGGGGCGCTCGCTGGCCGGAGCCGAGGGCGAGCGCTGGGGCTGGCTCAACCGCCTGGTCGAGCCGGAAGAACTGGCCGAGGCGGCGCAGCTGTTCGCCGCCGGCCTGGCCAGCGGCCCCACGTTCGCGCACGGCATGACGAAAAAAATGCTGCAGCAGGAGTGGAACATGGGCGTCGACGAAGCCATCGAGGCGGAAGCGCAGGCGCAAGCCATTTGCATGGCCACCAACGATTTTCACCGGGCCTATCACGCCTTCGTGGCGAAGGAAAAACCGCAATTCGAGGGCGATTAAGATGCAACATACACGCGATACGACTTACCTGGACTGGCCGTTTTTCGAAGCGCGGCATGCCGAGCTTGAGTCTGAGCTCGATGCCTGGGCGACGCAGCACCTCGATGGCGCCCATGGCGGCGACGTCGATGCGGCCTGCCGCGCGCTGGTGGCGCAATTGGGGCAGGGCGGCTGGCTGGCCTACGCCACCGGCACCGATGGCAAGATCGACACGCGCGCCATTTGCCTGATGCGCGAAACCCTGGCGCGCCACGACGGCCTGGCCGATTTCGCTTTTGCCATGCAGGGACTCGGTTCGGGCGCCATCGGCCTGTTCGGCAGCGCGCAGAACAAGGCGCGCTATTTGCCCGATGTGGCCAGCGGCAAGCGCATCGCCGCGTTTGCCCTGTCCGAGCCGCAGGCCGGCTCCGACGTGGCGGCCATGGCGTGCGCGGCGCGCCGCGATGGCGACGACTATGTGCTCGATGGCGAAAAGACGTGGATCTCGAACGGCGGCATCGCCGACTTTTACGTGGTGTTCGCCCGCACGGGCGAGGCGCCGGGTGCGCGCGGCATCAGCGCCTTCATCGTCGACGCCGACAATCCCGGGCTGGAAATCGCCGAGCGCATCGCCGTCATCGCGCCGCATCCGCTGGCGCGCCTGCGTTTCAATCACTGCCGCGTGCCTGTCTCGCAGCGCCTGGGCGAGGCGGGGCAGGGTTTCAAGGTGGCGATGGCCACGCTCGATGTCTTCCGCACCTCGGTGGCTGCCGCCGCGCTGGGCTTTGCGCGGCGCGCGTTTGATGAAGCGCTGCGCCACGCGACAAAGCGCCAGATGTTCGGCCAGACCCTGGCGGACTTCCAGCTGACGCAGGCAAAATTAGCGCAGATGGCCACCGGCATCGACGCGGCCGCGCTGCTCACCTACCGCGCCGCCTGGCAGCGCGACCAGGGCCGCAAGGTGACAAAGGAAGCGGCCATGGCCAAGCTGACGGCCACGGAAACGGCGCAGCAGGTGATCGATGCGGCCGTGCAGCTGTTCGGCGGCATGGGCGTGGTCAGCGACCATCCGGTCGAGCGCCTGTACCGTGAAATCCGCGCCTTGCGCATCTACGAGGGTGCCAGCGAAGTACAGCAATTGATCATCGCGCGCGAATTGCTGCGCGAGGCGGCGGACGCATGAACCGCATGAACGACGAGGAGAACACAATGCAAGTGCTGCAACCACCAGGATGGGCCAGGCCGCGCGGCTACGCGAACGGCATCGCCGCCAGCGGACGCACGGTGTACGTCAGCGGCATGATCGGCTGGGATGCGCAAGGCCAGTTCCATACGGACGATTTCGCGGGACAGGTGCGCCAGGCCCTGCAGAATATCGTCGCCGTGCTGGCCGAGGCGGGCGCCTTGCCCGAGCACATCGTGCGCATGAACTGGTATGTGCTCGACAAGAAAGAGTATGTGGCGGCGTATCCGCAAATCGGCGTGGCGTACCGCGAGCTGATCGGCAAGCACTACCCGTCCATGACGGCGGTGCAGGTTGCCGGCCTGATCGAGGATCGCGCCAGGGTGGAGATCGAGGTGACGGCAGTGCTGCCACCATGATGCCTGTATAAACTATTGCATTAACTGCATTTCAATTGAAATAAATTAATGCAATTAATATATCACCCTGTGCTATATTGATATGCCGAAAATTCACGGCAAACACACAGGGGGAGCGATGCAACAACAAATCATGCTGAAAATCAAGGCGCTGCAGCCCGTCACCTTGCTCGCTGCTGCCTTGCTGTGCGGCAGCATCGTTCCGGCCGCCTCGGCGCAGTCCTTGCTCAACGGCGCGCAGGAGGCGCAGCTGTCCGCCTGGCTGGGCGAAGGGCCGCTGGCGCTGACGGCCATCTACACGAAGTCGGCGGGCGACACCTCGCGTGACTTTCACCTGGCCGCCGACGGCAAGGGACGCACGTTTTCCGTGATGCAGGCGAGCAACGCCGCCGGCCAGACCTGGCTGGTGGGCGGCTACAACCCGCAAAGCTGGAATTCGTCGGGCAACTACAACATGACGCCGGAAGACCGCGACCGCACGGCCTTCATCTTCAACCTGACGTCGGGCCAGCATTTCCGGCAGACGCCGAAAACCTATGCGCTCGACTCGGTGGGGGCATATCAAACTTTTAACGACATCAACGCCGGTCCCACGTTCGGCATCGGCGCCGACCTGGGCATGTCGGCTGACCTGACCAGCAATGGGATTTCTTCGCGCTACTCGTACATCGATCCGGTCAATGGCATCTTTGGCGCCAGCTTGCTCGACGGCGCGCCGTATGGCTCCTATCCGAATGTCACCTTTGGCGCCATGCAAGTTTTTAGCGTCAGCGCCGTGCCGGAACCGGCAAGCTATGCGCTGTTGCTGCTGGGCCTGGTTTCGCTGGCAGGCTGGCGCCGCAGGGCAGCCCGTGCTTGAGGATTGATCTGCGTTGATTTGTTTCCAGGATGAATCGATTGCACGCGGCGCGGCAGGGCGCGGGCGTATGCGTGGTCCCCCCGACTGGAATCGAACCAGTATCCCACGCTTAGGAGGCATGTGCACTATCCATTGTGCTACGGGGAGGACGCTCAGGCGTGGCAAGCTGCCATGCCGGATCCGGCGGCAAGGGGCGTGCAAGACGTCCCATGTGTCGCGGATCGAGCGCAATTATAGCCGACAGTTCGCAAGATATGCCTATGCTTGCGCGAGTATCGGTACAATGCGTGCTTCATTCATCTAATCGGCGGCTGTTTTGCACACCACGCGGTGTGCGCGAGACGGCGCCCGAGCACTCTTACTCATTATGGCTGTCATTTCTCTTTCATCGGCGCAACTTGCGTTCGGTCACGTCGCGCTGCTCGATCACGCGGAATTTTCACTGGAAACCTCGGAGCGGGTCGGCTTGATCGGCCGCAACGGCACGGGTAAATCGTCGCTGTTGAAGGTTATTTCGGGCAAGTTCAAGCTCGATGACGGCTTGTTGGTGATGCAGCAAGGCATCAAGATCGCCTATGTGGAGCAGGAACCGCAATTCGACCCGGACATGTCCGTGTTCGACGCCGTCGCCTCCGGCATGGGCGAATCGCAGGCGTGGCTGAAGGAATACGATGCGCTGACGGGCCAGTTTGGCCAGGGCAATGACGACGAACTGATGGAACGCATGCACGACATCCAGGTCAAACTCGATGCGGCCGATGCGTGGAGCTTGCCGAACAAGGTGGAAACCGTGCTCGACCGTCTGAACCTGACGGGCGACATGGCCATGAAAACCCTGTCCGGCGGGATGCAAAAGCGCGTGGCGCTGGCGCGCGCGCTGGTATCGGCCCCCGACGTGCTGCTGCTCGATGAACCGACCAACCATCTGGATTTCAGCTCCATCCTGTGGCTGGAAGGTTTGTTGCGCGACTTCAAAGGCAGCGTGCTGTTCATTACCCATGACCGCTCCTTCCTCGACAACGTCGCCACGCGCATCATCGAGCTCGACCGCGGCCGTTTGCTGTCGTATCCAGGCAACTTCACGGCGTATCAAGTGCGCAAGGCGGAGCAGCTGGAAATCGAGGAAGTGGAAAACGCCAAGTTCGACAAGTTCCTGGCGCAGGAAGAAGTGTGGATACGCAAGGGTGTCAAGGCCCGCCGCGTGCGCGACGAAGGCCGCGTGCGCCGCCTGGAAGCGCTGCGCCTGACGCGCAATGCGCGCCGCGAACAGCAGGGACAAGTCAAGCTGGACGTGTCGGCCGGCGAACGCTCGGGCAAGATCGTGGCGGACCTGGAAAACGTCTCGAAGATCTATGGCGACAAGGTCATTGTCAAGGATTTCAGCGCGACCATCTTGCGCGGCGACAAGGTTGGCCTGATCGGCGCCAACGGCGCCGGCAAGACCACCTTGCTGAAGATGATCCTCGGCGAAGAGCAGTCGGACACGGGCACCATCCGCCTGGGTACCAAGCTGCAAGTGGCGTATTTCGACCAGATGCGCACGCAGCTGAACGAAGAGGCGAACCTGATGGAAACCATCGCCCCGGGCAGCGACTGGGTCGAGATCAATGGCCAGCGCCGCCACGTGATGACGTACCTGAACGACTTCCTGTTCGCGCCGGAACGCGCCCGTTCGCCCGTCAAGTCGCTGTCCGGTGGCGAGCGCAACCGTCTGCTGCTGGCGCGCCTGTTCGCCAAGCCGGCCAACGTGCTGGTGCTCGATGAGCCGACCAATGACCTCGACATCGATACCCTGGAATTGCTGGAAGAGTTGCTGGAAGAATATACCGGCACGGTTTTCCTCGTCAGCCATGACCGCACCTTCCTCGACAACGTCGTCACGCAGGTGATCGTTGCCGAAGGCGAGGGCAAGTGGCGCGAATTCGTCGGCGGCTACACGGACTGGGAGCGCGTGCGCACCTTGCCGATCGCCACGGCGCCCGCCAGCAAGCCGGCCGTGAAGGTCGAGGCCGCCGCACCGGCCGCGAAGCAGAAAAAGCTCAGCTACAAGGAGCAGCGCGAGCTGGAAGAACTGCCGAAACTGATCGCCAAGCTGGAAGACGAGCAATCGGTGCTGGCTGCCGAGCTGTCGCATCCGGACTTCTACAAGAAGACGCCGGCCGAAGGCAAGCGCCTGAACGCGCGCGTGGCCGAGATCGAAGGCGAACTGCTGGAAGCGCTGGAAAAGTGGGAGCAGATCGAGGCGCGCGCCAACGGTTGATGCTTTTTTGCATACCCTGTTGTAATTAAGTCAGGATTATTTGCCACGGCAACGGTCCTGCTTGATATAATTATATAATTATATTTATTACATCGGGGGATGCATGTTTGTCATGAAAAACACGCGCTCCGGACCACGGCGTCCGGCGCGTGGCACCACCTCCGCTGCGCAGCAGCATGGTTGACCGCGCCGCCTGGCCCCGGGTAGCGCCATTCCTGGCCTATCTCTCCTTTATTTTCATTGCCGACATGCTCGGCCGTCTGGGCGTTGCCGCGCAGGAATTGCGCTGGCTGTACGCCGTCAAGATCGGCGTCGTGCTGGGCCTGCTGTTGTACTGGCGCCGCAGTTACACGGAATTGCTGTGGACGCCGTTGGGCGCGCGTGCCATTCTCGGGGCGCTGGCAAGCGGTGTTGTTGTTTTTCTGCTGTGGATCAATCTCGACGCCGGCTGGATGCGCATCGGCAACGCCGATGGCTACGACCCCCGCACCGACGGACGCATCGAGTGGAGCCTGGTGCTGCTGCGCATCGCCGGCGCGGCGCTGGTGGTGCCCGTGATGGAGGAGCTGTTCTGGCGCTCCTTCCTGCTGCGCTGGCTCGACAAGCCGGATTTTTTGCGGGCCGCGCCGCGCCAGGCCAGCGCCAAGGCCTTCGCCATCAGCGTGCTGCTGTTTGGCTTCGAGCATAATTTATGGCTGGCCGGCATGGTGGCCGGTGCGGCATATAGTGTGTTGTACATGCGTAGCCAGTCCCTGTGGTCGCCTATCCTCGCGCATGGCGTGACGAACGGCGTGCTGGGGCTCTGGATTATTTCTGGTGGGCACTGGAATTACTGGTAGTATTGCCTATCAACTGTGTGATCTTTCAAAGACAAAATCCATGTTGAACTCCTTGCGTAAAAAAGCTGTTGCCGCCGCCTTCACGGCCCGCCCCCGCCTGTCTGTTGCGCTGGTCCTGGCCGGCACCCTGGCCAGTGGCGCCGCGCTGGCCGATATCAGCGACACCATCAAGCCTTTCGTTGCCACTTCCTATTCGTACGACGACAACCTGATGCGCTTGCCGGACGACGTGCCCGGTTTTTCCGGCCCCCGTTCGGATACGTCGAGGATGCTGCAGGCGGGCTTCCTGTTCAACCGTCCCATCGGACGCCAGGTGCTGACGGGCCAGGCCAAGTGGTCGAAGGTGAGCTTCAACCGCTTCAGCCAGTTCGACTACGATGGCAAGGATTACCTGGCCGACCTGGAGTGGCACATCGCCAACCACCTCGAAGGCCATGTGGGCGCCAGTTATGCCCAGACCCTGACGCCGTTCAGCGACTTCCAGAGCACGGTGCGCAATTTGCGCACGCAGCGGCGCGAGTACCTGAATGGCGCCTGGCGCTTCCACCCCAGCTGGCGCGTGCGCGGCGGCCTGTCGCGCGACCGCTATTTGTATGACTTGCCATCGCAGGCGTTTTCCAACTGGACGGAAGACGCGACGGAGTTCGGCGTCGATTACCTGGCGCGCAGCAATAGCCGCATCGGCCTGCAGCTGCGCCACCTGAACGGCAAGTATCCGAACCGCAGTGCGCTCGAAGCCAGCGTGTACGGCAATGGCTATCGCCAGGACGAGATCAAGGCGAATGTCTTCTGGGAGTTGAGCGGCATCACGCAGGTGGAATTCCTCGGCGGCTGGGTGCGCCACCGCAACAATTTGCTGGCCGGGCGCGATGACAGCGGCACGAATGGCCGGCTGAGCGTGTACTGGAAGCCTTTGGGCAAGGTCAATTTCACGGGCATCGTCTGGCGTGAATTCGGTTCCGTCGACAATTCGCTGGTGACAAGCAGCCTGAACACGGGCGCCAGCGTGGGCGCCACGTGGGCGGCCACGTCGAAGGTGCGCGTCGATGCGCTGCTGCGCCAGGAGCGGCGCGATTTCGCCGCCATCAGCGGCCTGGTGCTGCCTGGCGACGGGCGCGACACCACCCGCACGGCATCGCTGGGCGCCACGTATGCGCCGCACCAGAAAATCCAGCTTGGCGTGCGCCTGTTCCACGAGCGGCGCGAAGGCGTCGCCATCATCGATAGCGGCAGCTATCGGGCCAAGGGCATTTCCTTCAATGGCAGCGTCCAGTTTTAAAGATCAACATGACTGTCAATGATATACCCCTGATTTCGTTTTTCCAGCGCGTCCTCGATCCGATCATCATCATGGGCTTGCTGTACCTGATGACGGTTTTGTCGGGGGCGACATTTACCGGCTATACGCTGGTGCTGATGATCTTGGCCGTCTTCATTTCGTCGACGGTGTACCAGCATGTCGACCCCTACCGTACCTGGCGCAGCGGCCGCATGCTCGCGTACGCGCGCGATATCCTCGTGGGCTGGGCGATCGTCGCGCTGATCCTCATCTTCCTGGGCTCGGCCACGGGCCTGGCCTATCATTTCGATACCGAGGTGGTGCTGGCCTGGTTTGTCCTCACGCCCTTCGTGCTGCTGGCCGGGCACCTGGCCGGGCGCAAGTTCAGCCTGCACCCGGACGGCGACAGCGAAGTGCGCTCGGTGGTCATCATCGGCGCCAATGACGCCAGCCTGAAGTTTGCCGCCACCGTCGAGCGCAATGCCAACCTGTTCATGCACGTGCATGGCTTCTTCGACGACCGCACGGACGACCGCTGGCCGGAAAAGATGCGCGAACCCATGCTGGGACGCATGGATGATATCGCCACCTACGTGCGCGAACACAATATCAAGATGATCTTCATCAGCCAGCCGATCTCGGCCCAGCCGCGCATCCGCAAGATGCTCGACGAGCTCGAAGATACGACGGCTTCCGTGTATTTCCTGCCGGATATTTATATCTTTGACCTGATGCAGGCGCGTTTCGACAACGTGGGCGGCATGCCCGTCATCGCCATCCGCGAATCGCCCTTCACGGGCTTTAACAGCATGGTCAAGCGGGGCAGCGATATCGTGCTGGGGCTGGTGATCCAGGTGCTGCTGCTGCCGGTGATGCTGGTCATCGCCATCGCCGTCAAGAGCACCTCGAAAGGCCCGGTGATTTTCCGCCAGCGCCGCTATGGCCTGTATGGCGAAGAGATCGTCGTCTACAAGTTCCGCTCCATGACGGTGGGCGAAGACGGCGACAATGTGGTGCAGGCAACCAAGAACGACCAGCGCGTGACGCGGGTCGGCGCCTTCCTGCGCCGCAGTTCGCTCGATGAGCTGCCGCAATTCCTCAATGTCTTGCAGGGCCGCATGAGCATCGTGGGGCCGCGCCCCCATGCCGTCGTGCACAACGAGCAATACCGCAAGCTGATCAAGGGCTATATGCTGCGCCACAAGGTCAAGCCCGGCATTACGGGCTGGGCCCAGGTCAACGGTTTACGGGGCGAGACGGAAACGCTCGACAAGATGGAGGCGCGCATCCATTTCGACCTCGATTACCTGCGCAACTGGTCGCTGTGGCTGGATCTGTGGATTATCGCGCGCACGGTGAAAGTGGTGCTGGCGCGCGAGAACGCCCATTGAGCGCCAGTCTGCTGCCGGCAGGAAAAAATAGCGTTTGATTATACTTTGCACGGTGTCAATACGCGTTAAAATGGAGCATCTTATAGAGCACCAGCGCATTACGCGACCACTCGCGCTCACCTTGCCACGAGTCGTGCCGGCCATGCGCCATTACTTTCCTCTTGGGAAGGGTTCACGATGTGTGCAGTATCCGGCCCTGCCCCTGCCGGTCGTTGCGTCACCCTGACGGGTAGCCGTCAGGGACGGCACGCGCCAACTATCATTTTTAAAGTCGCTCTGAACCGTGCAATACATAATATTTTGCAATGAAGTGGACTGCGGAAATAGTTGTTTTTATATCTCATTAGTAGATTTTTAAGCAAAATATTTTCCTTGTTGCCTTGCATTATGTGTATTATGTTTACAATATTATTAATTATTTGACGAATAACTATTTTCAGGGGAAATTATTTCATGTCGTGCAGCCTGGCCATGCCAGTCCACCGCGCCGGATTTTTCCACCCGTCATACCTGTTTTTCGAAGGAGCACGCTTGAATCATTCTTTTCACTCCCGTCCCGCGCCGCGTCTGCTGTGCGCCGCCCTGGTCCTGCTGGCCGCTGCCGGGCTGTCCGCCTGCGGCAACAAGGAAAAAAAGGCTGGCCAGGCGCTGGCCAGCGTGAACGGCGAAGAAATCACCATCCTGCAGTTGAATGAAGAGTTGCAGCGCGCCGGCGTGCAGGCGCCGCAGCAGGCAGCGGCCAGCAAGCAATTGCTCGAATCGCTGATCGACCGCCAGTTGCTGCAAAATGAGGCGGCCAAGGAAAAGGTCGACCGCGATCCGAAAGTCATGCAAGCCATCGAGCGTGCCAAGGCGCTGATCGTGGCCCAGGCCTACATGCAAAAGCGCATCGGCGCGGCGACCCGCCCCAGCAAGGCGGAAGTGGACGAGTATTTCGCAAAAAATCCCCTGTTTTTCAGCCAGCGCAAGCAATTCGATTTGCGCGAGCTGGTCATTCCGACGGCGGCGCTGAACGACGAGCTCAAGGCCGTCATGGACCGCGCCAAGTCGCTCGAAGACGTGGCGCAATGGCTCGACGAGCACAAGATCGCGTACGGCCGCACGCAGGTGTCGCGCACCAGCGCCGACCTGGCGCCGGAACTGAGCAGCAAACTGCAATCGATGCCCAAGGGCCAGCTGTTCATCGTGCGCGAAGGCGAGCGCAGCCTGCTCATCGCGCTGGCCGATATCAAGGACAGCCCGGTGGGCCTGGACGCGGCGGCGCCGCAGATCGAACAGTTCCTGGCCAACAAGAAGAACAAGGATGCGGCCGAGGCGGAACTGAAGCGGCTGCGCGCCAGCGCCAAGATCGAGTATTTCAACAAGGATGCGGCGGCACCGGCCAGCGCGCCAGCCAGCACACCGGCTGCTGCTGCGGCTCCGGCCCCAGCGGCAGCGGCGCCGGCGGACAGCGCGCATGAAGCCAATGTGCGCGGCGTGGCGGGATTGAAATAAGTGACGTATCAACAAGTAGTTAAACATCAGCAATCTACCAACGGGAATCTGTAATCATGAAACGACTCGCAAACTGGATGATGGCGGCCTTTCTGGCCCTCGCCGCAGGCATGGCCGGTGCAGCCGATGTCCCCCTCGGGGCCGGTGATGTGCTGAAAATTTCCGTCTACGGCAACCCGGACCTGGGCCTGGAGACGCGCGTCAGCGAAGCGGGGGAAATCACCTTCCCGCTGGTGGGGACGGTCGCGCTCGGCGGCTTGTCCACGTCGGCAGCGGAAAAGAAACTGGGCGGCCTGCTCGAGAGCGGCGGCTTCCTGCGCAAGGCGCAGGTGAACATCATCGTGACCAGCCTGCAAAGCCAGCAGGCGTCCGTGCTGGGCCAGGTCAACCGCCCGGGCCGCTATCCGGTGGAAGGCAAGCGCAGCGTGATGGACATGCTGGCCATGGCCGGCGGCGTCAGTCCTGACGGCGCCGACCAGATCACCGTGATCCGCAAGCGCGGCGGCACGGCCACGCGCGAGGTGGCCGATATCCTCGACATCGTGCGCAACGGCGACCTGAAGGGCGACACGGAAGTGGGCGGCAACGACATCATCTATGTCGAACGCGCGCCGCGCTTCTATATCTACGGCGAAGTGCAGCGTCCGGGCGCCTTCCGCCTGGAACGCAACATGACCGTCCTGCAAGCCTTGTCCGTGGGCGGCGGCCTGACGGTGCGCGGCACCGAGCGCGGCGTGCGCGTCAAGCGCCGCAATGCGGAAGGCCAGATGGAAGTGCTGCCGGTCAAGCATGACGACCTGCTGCGCGTCGACGATATCGTGTATGTCCAGGAAAGCCTGTTCTAAGAGCAACTGGCTCCCTATCTTTTTGTATTGAAAGTTTCCAAATGAACCTCACCCAACTATTGCTGATCCTTCGGGCACGCAAGAAGATTGTGCTGCTGACCTTGCTGATCACCGTGGCGCTGGCGCTCGGCGTCAGCCTGGTGCTGCCGAAGACCTACAAGGCCACCAGCACCTTGCTGATGAACTACAAGGGCGTCGATCCCCTGACGGGCATGACCATGCCGGGGCAGTTGCTACCCGGATATATGGCGACCCAGGTCGATATTATCGGCAGCAAGAACGTCGCCTTGCGCGTCGTCGACCAGCTGGAACTGGCGCGCAGCCCCGCCGTGATCGCCCAGTTCAACGAAGCGGCACAAGGCAAGGGCACGGTGCGCGACTGGCTGGCCGACTTGCTGCTGAAGAAACTCGAAGTGATGCCGTCGCGCGAAAGCAGCGTGGTCGATGTCAGCTTCAAGGGCGCCGACCCGCAATTCGTGGCGGCCGTGTCGAATGCCTTTGCGGAACAGTATCAAAAGGTCAGCATCCAGCTGAAGGTCGACCCGATGCGCAAGGCGACCACCTATTTCGATGACCAGACCAAATTGCTGCGCGATAACGTTGAGCGCGCGCAAAGCCGCCTGTCGAAATACCAGCAGGATAACGGCATCGTCAGCGTCGACAACCGCCTCGACGTGGAATCGAACCGCCTGAACGACCTGTCGGCGCAACTGGTGCTGGCGCAAGGCCAGGCCATGGAAGCCAATTCGCGCCAGCGCATGGCGCAGGGCGGCAACCTGTCCGAATCGCCGGACGTGGCCTCGAATCCGCTGATCCAGAGCCTGAAGCTGGGCCTGGGCAACGCCGAGGGCAAGCTGGCCGAGCTGGGCCAGCGCCTGGACCGCAATCACCCGCAATACCAGAGCGCCAAGGCGGAAGTGGACAAGCTGCGCCGCGACCTGGCCGAGCAGACGCGCGCCACCTCGCAAAGCGTGGGCAACAATGCGCAGATCCTGCAGCAGCGCGAAGGCGCGATCCGTGCCGCCCTGGCGGCGCAAAAAGCCAAGGTGCTGGAACTGAACCGGACGCGCGATGAAATGGGCGTGCTGAGCAAGGATGTGGAAAGCGCCCAGCGCGCTTTCGACGTGACTTCGCAGCGCCTGTCGCAGACGCGCATCGAAGGCCAGGCGGAGCAGTCCGATATCGCCATGCTCAACCCGGCCACGGCGCCGATCGAGCCGGACAGCCCGAAGATTCCCCGCAACGTGCTGCTGTCGATCTTCCTCGGCCTCATGCTGGGCTGCGGCATCGCGCTGCTGGCCGAATTGCTGGACCGCCGTATCCGTTCCGACCAGGACCTGAGCGAAGTGCTGCAGATTCCCGTGTTCGGCGTGGTCGACTGGAAACCTAAACAGCGTCGCATGCGCGGCATGCTGCCGCGCCGCTTGCGCCTGAACTGAGATGGAACCTATCATGACTTCAAGTCCACACCTCCTGAATAACACCGCACCGCTGGTGCGCGGCGCCGATTCCAGCATTGGCGGCCTGTTGCTCGAATCGGGCAAGATCACGCCGGAAAACGCCGAACGCGTGCTGCGCATGCAAAAGGAACTGGGCATCCGCTTCGGCGAAGCGGCCCTGCGCCTGGGCCTGATCACGGAAGCCGATATCGAGCAAGTGCTGGCGCGCCAGTTCGACTACCCGTATCTGCAGCCGGGCGCCGGCAAGTATCCGCAGGAACTGGTGGCCGCCTACCAGCCTTTCAGCCACCAGGTGGAAACCCTGCGCGCCGTGCGCAGCCAGCTGATGCTGCGCTGGTTTGCCCGCGGCAGCAAGTCGCTGGTGGTGCTGGGCATGGAGCCGGGCGACGGCGCCAGCCTGTTCGCGGCCAACCTGGCCGTGGTGTTTTCCCAGCTGGGCGAGCATACCTTGCTGGTCGACGCCAACCTGCGCGCGCCGCGCCAGCATGAAATCTTCGACCTCAAAACGCGCCAGGGCCTGTCCGACGTGCTGGCCGGCCGCGCCGAACTCGATATCATCGCCAAGGTGGAATCGTTTGTCGCGCTGTCGGTGCTGGCGGCCGGCACCTTGCCGCCGAATCCGCAGGAATTGCTCAGCCGTACCTCCTTCGTCACGCTCAACAAGCAGCTGGAAAGCCGCTACGACGTGGTGCTGTACGACGTGCCGGCGTATGCCACCGGTTCCGATGCGCTGGCCGTGGCGGCGCGTGCCGGCGGCGTGCTGCTGGTGGCGCGCAAGAACAAGACACCGATGGCGGAAGTGGCGGCCATGAGCGAGCAGATGACGCATAGCGGTGCCCAGGTGGTCGGTTCGGTAATGGTCGACTTTTGATGGCTGCGCCTGGCCATGCCATGCCGCCGGCACGGGCCGGCCGCTCCGCCGTGCCGGACTGGCTGCCGCTGGCGCTGGGCTTCCTGGCCATGCTCGTGCCCAGCCTGGTCGGGCTGTTGCGTGGCATCTGGTCGACCGAAGAGCAGGCGCACGGCCCCATCATCCTGGCCCTGTCGCTGTGGCTGATCTACCGCAAATGGCCCGAGATGCTGGCGCAGAGCGCCGGCGCCCGTCCGGCCCGCGCCGGCTGGCCGCTGCTGGCCGCCGCGCTGCTGCTGTATGTGCTGGGCCGTTCGCAGCAGATCCTGTCGCTGGAAATCCTCGCCCTGATCGGCACCGGCCTGGCGCTGCTGCTGCTCAAGCGCGGCTGGGTGGCCGCGCGCGTGCTGTGGTTTCCCTTCTTCTTCATGCTGTTCATGGTGCCGCTGCCGCTGCCGCTGGTGACGACCCTGACCATGCCGATGAAAATGGCCGTGTCGTATGTGACCGAACACCTGCTGTTCCTGGCCGGCTATCCGATCGGCCGTAACGGCGTGATCCTGCAGATCGGCCAGTACCAGCTGCTGGTGGCCGACGCCTGCGCCGGCTTGCAGACCTTGCTGACGCTTGAAGCGCTGGGCCTGTTCTACCTGAATCTGGTGCGGCACACTTCGCCGTTCCGCAACATCGTGCTGGCCCTGCTGATCGTGCCGATTTCCTTTACGGCCAATGTCATCCGCGTGGTGGTGCTGACCCTGATTACGTATTACTTCGGTGATGCGGCCGGGCAGGGCTTCCTGCATGGCTTTGCCGGCATGGTGCTGTTCATTTCCGCGCTGCTGCTGATCCTCAGTGTCGACAGCTTGCTGCAGTGGGTCGTGCGCAAGCGCCAGGCGCGCCGCGCGCCCACCGTGGGAGCGTCGACATGAACGGGGCATTGCGCATGAATGTACTGCTGGGCGCCTTGCTGCTGGGCGCGGCCGTCGTCAGCCATGGCGTGGCGCCGGGCGTGAAGCTGGCCGACCAGCGCCCCAGTTTTTCGCTTGAGGCGGCGATACCGCAAGCCTTTGGCGAGTGGCGCGTCGACAGCTCCATCGTGCCGCTGCAGGTCGACCCGGAGACCCAGGCGCGCCTGAACAAGATCTACAACCAGACCCTGTCGCGCACCTACATCAATGCGCACGGCGAACGGGTGATGCTGTCGATCGCCTACGGCGGCGACCAGAGCGACAACATGGGCGTGCACAAGCCGGAAGTGTGCTACGCGGCGCAGGGTTTCCAGGTCGAGCGCGACGAGTACGGCGAGCTGGCCTCGGCCTACGGCAGCCTGCCCGTGAAGCGCCTGCTGGCCGTGAGTGGCAACCGCAGCGAGCCCATCACGTACTGGATCACCGTCGGCGACAAGATCAGCAAGGTGGGCATGCAGCAGCGCCTGGAGCAATTGCGCTACGGCTTGACGGGCACCGTCGCCGACGCCATGCTGTTCCGCGTGTCGAGCATCGATACGGACTTGCCGCGCGCGTACCGCTTGCAGGACGATTTCGTCAACGGCTTGCTGGCCAGCATGCCGGCGGCGGACCGGAGCCGCCTGATCGGCGCGCCGCGCGGCTGAGGCGTGGCTTTGAAGTATGAAATACCGCCAGCGGGCGTGGCGCACGGTGGCAGATAGCGAGAATCATGAGCAGCGACATCAATAAGAAAAGCGTCAGCGCCGTCAAATGGGCGGCGATGGGCACGGTCCTCATGTTTGGCCTGCAGCTGGTCACGCAAGTGGTGCTGGCGCGCCTGCTGGGGCCGGAAAACTACGGCTTGTTTGCCATGGGACTGATTGTGCTGACATTTAGCAACTTTCTGGCCGATTTCGGTTTTTCCTGGGGGCTGGTGCAAAACCGCACGCTCAGCGAGGAAGACGTGCGCTTCACGGTGACGTGGCAGGCGCTGACGGGCCTGGCGGCGATGACCTTGCTGTTTTTCATGGCGCCCTGGATCGCCGCGTACTTCAAGGAACCGCGCATCGCGCCCGTGATCGCCTGGATGAGCCTGACCTGCCTGCTGAATGCGCTGACGGCGCCGGGCAGCAGCCTGTTGCGGCGCGCCCTCGATTTCCGCTGGCTCAACATCATCCAGGTGAGCAGCTACATCGTCGGCTACCTGCTGGTGGGCTTGCCGCTCGCGTATGCGGGCGCCGGCGTGTGGACCCTCGTGTGCGCCTGGCTGGGACAGGCGGCCACGGCGCTGGTGCTGACGTATGCGCGCACGCGCTTTTCGCTCAAGCCGCTGCTGTGGTACGAGGGCGCGCGGCGCTCGACGAATGTGGGCGTGACGGTATTCATGACGAATCTGTGCAACTGGTGCCTGAACAATATGGACCGCGTATTCCTCGGCCGCTTGCTCAATGCCCACGCGGTGGGCGTGTATGCGGTCGGCTACAACCTGGCCAACACGCCCAACTCGCTGTTCCTGAGCGCCTTGCAGCCGGCATTCCTGGCCACGGGCGCCAAGCTGCAGGACGATCTGCCGCGCCTGCGCGACACGTATCTGTCGGTGCTGGCGACCATCTGGATCGTCATCCTGCCGCTGTTCGTGCTGCTGGCGATGACGGCGCCGGACCTGATCGGCGTGTTGTACGGCAAGGTGTGGCAAGAGTCGGGCATCGTGCTGAGCATCCTCGCGCTGGCCATGCCCGCCTACATCACGTGGGGCATGTCGACGCCGATTTTATGGAATACGGGCGGCAAGCACCTGGAAAGCCTGCTGCAGCTGCCGCTGATCGTGCTGGCCGGCGCGGCGCTGTTGCTGTGGGCGGGGCAGGGCGTGGCCGTGGTCGCCATGATCGCCGCCGGCACCTTGCTGGCGCGCGCGCTGGTGGTGGGCACGGTGGCGTGCTTGCGCCTGCAGGTGGGGCCGGGCGAGCTGGCGCCGCTGGCCGCGCGCGGCCTGGCCATGGGCTTGCTGGCTGGCGCGGGCAGCTGGGGCGGCGCCGTGCTGGGCGGCCTGGGCGGCAGCCATCCGCTGCCGGCATTCCTGGGCGGCGCGCTGCTCGGCGGCCTGACCTTGCTGCTGGCCGTGCTGGCCTGGCCGGGCTTGCTGGGCGCGCGCGTGGTGGGCATGCTGGCCCGTTTCAGTCCGCCGCTGCCGGCGCGCGTGGGCAGTTATCTGCGCGCCCGCTGCAGCGCCTGAGGCGGGGCGGAGCAGGGCAGGGAAATACCGATCAAGCGGCGCGTTGCGCCTGCGACAACTTACTGGATACGCGAGAATCACATGAGTGAAATACTGTTTGGCCTGTTTGCTCTGATCAGCGCGCTGCTGCTGGTGTTCGTCATCGCCTTGAGCATTCATTGGGGGAATAAGCGCGAGACGGGGCTGGTGCCCTACGTGTTCTATCCCGTCATGCTGTCGATCGCGTTGACGGCCATCCTGTCGAACCGCGACATCTCCGGCAACGAGATCCTGCTGACGGCGCAAACGGTGCGCCACCCGGTCGGCGTCTGGTTTGGACGCATGACCTCGCTGTTCGTGATCTTCGCCTGCGGCGAGCGCATCCTGCACCGTTTGATGGAGCGCGAAACGCTCAAGCCCATGCCGATGCTGCTGTTCTGGGCGCTGTTCATCTATTTTCTGACGAATATTCTCAGCCCCGCCTTCCTGGGCAGCCATACCGATGTCTCGCATGAATACCTGTACATGTTCCTGGCCGGTTACGCCGCCTTGCTGATGACGCCGAAAGAGGTGGACATGAGCATCGTGTCGATGCGCAATGCGACCTTGCTGTTCCTCGTGCTCAGCGCGGCCGTCGCGGCCGGGAACCCGAACATGGTCTTCAACAAGAACTACCATGGGCTGATTCCCTTCCTCAGCGTGCGCTATGCGGGCCTGGCCAGCCATGCGAACGGACTGGGACCGATGGCAGTGGCCTTCCTGCTGTGCCTGTGGCGCAAGCCGTATGCCTGGCGCGCACTGAACCTGTTCGCCTGGACGCTGGGCCTGGCCAGCCTGATGTTGGCGCAATCGAAAACCAACTGGATCGCCTGCATCCTGTGCTTTGCCTGTATCGCGTATTTCGGTTTCCGCGAGCAGATCAAGGAGCGCCTGTTCGACTACCGCCGCCCGCAATTGTCGATCATCGGCATCTTCTGTTTCATTTTGCTGTGCGTGCTGGGCATGCTGCTGGTGATGTTCGGCAACCTCGACGCCAAGCTGGCGCGCTTTGCCTCAAGCAATGAAGGCTTCGAATTGCTCAGTTTTACGGGGCGCGACGTGATCTGGCAGGTGGCGGTGCAGGAATGGCACAAGAACCCCGTGTTCGGCTATGGCTTGCAGATCTGGGATGAGGCATTCCGCCTGAGCATCGGCATGCCGTACGCCACGCATGCGCACAGCCAGTTCTACCAGAGCCTGTCGAGCGCGGGCACCGTCGGTGCCGTCGGCCTGGTGCTGTACGTGATCGTGCTGCTGTACGGCGCGGCGCGCACGGCGCGGGCCAGCCAGGGCCTGTCGATGGCGCTGTTCGTGCTGATCATCAGCCGCTCCTTCAGCGAAGTGCCCCTGTCGCTGGCCGGTTTCGCCGCCGAGGCGCTGACGCACTTGCTGCTGCTCATCATCGTGGCCGCCTACTATCCGACGGCCGACCGGCAGGCGGTCAGGGCGCGCAAGGTACGCGTGCCGGGAATGGCGTAATGCTGTGCTCGGTCATCATCCCGCTGTATAACAAGGGCCCGTATGTCGAGGCGACCCTGGCGTCGGTGCTGGCGCAGACGCATGCCGACTGGGAAGTACTGGTGGTCGACGACGGTTCCGGCGACGACGGCGCGCAGCGCGTGCTGGCCTGCGCGGATGCGCGCGTGCGCCTGATCCGCCAGGCGAATGGCGGCGTGTCGCGCGCGCGCAACCGCGGCATCGCCGAGGCGCGGGGCGAACTCGTCTGTTTTCTCGATGCGGACGACCTGTACGCGCCCGACTACCTGCGCACGCAGGTCGGGCTGGCGCAGGCATTTCCCGACGACTGCTTTTTTGCCACCGGCTACACCAGTTTCGCGCCCGGCAGCACGCCGGACATGGCGGGCGCGCCCGTCGCGCCCGCCCAGGCGCAGCGCATCGGTGAATTCTTCACGCATTTCAACCAGCACTGGCCCTTCTTCTGCACCAATTCCGTCGCCGTGCGGCGCGCGGCGCTGGCCGCGCTGCAACCGTGTTTCCCGGAAGGCGAGCAATTCGGCGAAGACCTGGACTTGTGGTTTCGCCTGGCCGAGCAGCATCGCCTGGTGCTGGCGGCGGCGCCGCTGGTGGCGTACCGGCGCGAAGTGGGCGGCAGCCTGACGGCCATCCTGGGGCGCGACGTGGTCTTGCCCGTGTTTCTGCGGCTCGAGGCGCGCGCGCGCGCCTGGCCGGCCGGCAACCGGGCACGCCGGCCGGCCTTGCTGCTGGCCTCGAATGCGCGCGTGGCCGTGGTGCGCGAAATGCTCGAAGGGGGGCGGCGCGGCGCGGCCCTGGCCGAACTGGCGCGCGCTGCCCGCCATGGCGTGACGCGCCACTGGTGGACGACGGCCGCCATGTGCGTGTTATTTACACCGGGCATGACGCGGCGCTGGTCCTTGTGGCGTAAATCACGCACCCCCGCTTAATTCCGGCGTTGCCGGGAGGCATTTCGGTATAATTGCGGCATACGCCCGAGTTCTTTGGGCGCCCAAACCTCCATACTTGTGTGCGAAAAAGCCGTACTGTTTGCGTTGCGGTAACATTGTACAAGTTAAATAGTAACCAAAAGTAATGTTTTCCCGAACTTCAATCCGCCCCCCGGCAAAGGAAGCCCCCGCCATGAAATCTAGCAAACGTCCCCTGCTGCGCGCCGCCTGGCTATTGTTATTGCCGCTGTGCGGAATGGCCCAGGCCGACTGGGTCCAGTCGAGCGAAGCCCTTGCCGTTCGTCCTCTGCCCGACAATATGCAGTCGCAGCCGCAAAATCCTCCCACCTTCACCTGGTCACGGCATGCCACCTTGCCGCCAGCCTACGTCGTCCAGGTGATGCAGGGCGGTGTGCTGTATAAAACCTTCAATACTTCGCGCAATTGGTATTTGCCGCCAAAATCATTTCCTGTAGGTAACTATACATGGCGCGTGCGGCCATCCACTTCGCAAGAGTGGTCCAGCCCCCGCAACTTTGTGATCGGTAGTAACTCGCAGCTGTTCGAAGTGCCGGAAAATGTGACTTTGCGTAACACTATCCTGAGCAAGCCCCGGCCGCGCGCACTGCCCAGCGGGACCAAGCTGTTTTCCACGTGGACCTCGGCCATGCGCACGGACCGCACGCCGGCGTTAAATGGCCTGACGAACGAAGTGAAGTACTACATGACGGCGCTCAAGACGGTGTCCGACGCCGAATGGCCGCTGGTGCCGGGCGCCATCCGCACGGCCGCCGTGGTGGCGCAGGCGGCCAACATCATGACGCGCGTCAATCCGAATGCGCGCCAGCTGGAAGGCGCGGCCCTGCTGTACCGCTTGACGGGCGAAAAGATCTACCTCGATGAAGCGATCCGCCGCGGCGACCAGTTCGCCGCGCTGAACATCACCGGTCCCACCAGCTTCGTCAACCAGGACATGGCCAGCCGCGTCATGGCGCAAAGCCTGATGAAGGCCATCGACAACCTGGGTACGGCGCTGGTCGTCAATGGCGATACGACGCGGCGCACCAAGTGGCTGTCCGTGGTGGCGGCGCGCACGAATGCGCTGTACAAGGATTTGTCGGCCAATGGCGGGCGCCTCGACCAGTATCCGTATGATTCGCATGCGGCCACCAGCATGGCCTACCTGACCCTGACGTCGACGCTGGCGCTGGGCGACATTCCCGAGGCGCAGACCTGGTTCGACTTCGCCTTCCGCGCGTTTGCCAGCTCGTTCAGCATCTGGAGCGGTCCGGAGGGCGGTTTCGCCAACGGCACGGCGTATGCGGAATACGAGGCCGACTTCGCGCTGCAGATCTGGCCGGCGCTGGCGCAGGCCACGGGCGTAAACATGTTCGACAAGCCCTGGTCGCGCGGCTTTGCGCAATTCCTCATGCATTTCGTGCCGCCGGGCCAGCAAACCCACGTCTTTGGCGATGGCCACGAGACGGCGCCCGAGTTCCGCTTCATGAAAGGCTTCGCCTCGCGCTACGCCACGCCGCAGTCGGCCTGGTATGTGAAGAACCTGACGCGTCCCGACGACGTGCTGGCCACCCTGCAGTCGCCTTACCCGATGCCCGTCAATACGGTGACGGCGACCCCCACGCCGCCGGCCAACGCCGCCTACTATCCGAGCATCGGCTGGACGGCCATGCACAGCAACCTGGCCGACAGTGGCCGCACTTCGCTGTACTTCAAGTCCAGCGCGTATGGCTCGTTCAACCACAGCCATGGCGACCAGAACGGCTTCGTGCTGTTCAGCGGCGGCGTGCCGCTGCTGACGGAGACGGGCTGGTATGACTGGTACGATTCGCCGCTGTGGAATTCCTGGTACCGTCCGTCGAAGTCGCACAATGCGCTGACCTTTGACGGCGGCATCGGGCAAAACGTGGATGGCTATGAAGAGCCGCTGGCGCGCAATGGCCGCATCATGGCGTTTTCCACCACGCCGGCCGTCGATTACGTGGAGGGCGACGCCACGCTGGCGTATGCGGGGCAGCTCAAGTCGGCCGTGCGCAAGATCTGGTATGTGCGCGGCAGCAACACGGCCGTCATCCTCGACCAGTTCTCGTCGGCCACGCCGCGCGTGTTCGAATGGAATTTCCATGGCTACGCGCCGATCGTCGTCGACGCTGCCGGCAAGATCTCGGTCACCAACCAGAGCCGCAGCGTGTGCATCGTGCCCTTGACCACCACGGCGCAGCGCTTCGAGCGCCGCGTGGGGCCGCCGCCGCAAGCCGGCACCTATGAAGACCATGGCGTGTTCGTCAAGGCGGCCGCGGCCACCAGCGGCGAATTCCTCACCGTGCTCGACGTGGGCTGCAAGAACACCGCCGTCAAGCTCGACACCAGCGGCGGCTTGCGCAAGGTGATCGTCGGCACGCAAACGCTGACGTTGCCGCTGCCCAAGTAAAGCCACGCGCACCGCACAAGAAAAGCAATGCCAGCCCAGGCATTGCTTTTTTTTTGCGCCGCAGCCAGTCACGGCCATGCTGTTTTTCATGTAACATAGATAATAAATTCATATGAGTATCGGCTCGTGCAGACTATGCCCGAGCCATCTTCCCCTCTGACGCGCCAGGTAGACGGTTTCCCCATGCCCCTGAAGATTTTGCAATTTGTACCGGAAAGCTTGCCCACCTTCCGCGCCGACGTCGCCGTGCTGTTCGGCAAATACCTGCCGCGCCACGGCATCGAATGCGACATCGTCGGCATGCCTTCGCCCGATGCGCCCGCGGCGCAGGCACAACCGGGGCAGGGCTTTCGCTCCGTGCGCAGCGGGCGCTTCCGGCACAACCGCATCGCGCGCGAACTGGCGTTCCAATGGACCTGCGTGCGCGCCTTGCTGGCCGCCAGGCGCGCCAGCTGCGATGCGATCCAGGTGCGCGACATGGTGCCGACGGGGCTGCTGGCCCTGCTGGCGGCGCGCCTGAAAGGCATCCCCTTTTATTACTGGGTCTCGTTCCTGATCAGCGAAGGCCGCATCGAGCGGGCGCGCAGCAGCCTGGCGCAGCGCCGCACCTTGCGCGCGCGCCTGGTGCTGTGCAAGGGCCTGGTCGAGCGCTGGCTGCTGTACCGGGTGCTGCTGCCGCGCGCCGACCATGTCTTCGTGCAAAGCGAGGCGATGCTCGAACTGATGCGCACGCACGGCATCGCCGCGCAGCGCATGAGCGCCGTGCCGATGGGCGTGGATACGGAAGTGCTGGGCCAGCAATCGATCGTGGCGTGCCGGCCCGCCGGCTGGGAAAGCGTGCCGCTGCTGGGCTACCTGGGCACGTTGGACCAGTCGCGCCAGCTCGAACGCCTGCTCGACGCCTTGCTGATCGTGCGCCAGCAGTTGCCCGACGCCTGTCTGCTGCTGATCGGCGCTTCGGACACGCCGTCCGACGTGGATGCCTTGCTGGCCTACGCGCAGCGCGCGGGACTGGCCGACGCCGTGCGCGTGACGGGCTGGCTGCCGTCGAGCCAGGCCTGGCCCTTGCTGGCGGGCACCGATGCGGCACTGTCGTACTTTCCCCGCGGCATCATCGGCGATGTCTGTTCGCCCACCAAGCTGCTGGAATACCTGGCCCTGTGCCTGCCGGCCGTGGGCAATGACAATCCCGACCAGGTGCGCGTGCTGTCGGACAGCCAGGCGGGCTGGCTGACGGCCAGCAATCCGGCGGCGCTGGCCGTGGCGATGACGGCGATCCTGCGCGATGTGCCGGCGGCGCGCGCGCGTGCCCAGGCCGGCGCCGCGTATATCGAAACGCAACGCAGCTACCGCGTGCTGTCGGCCGAACTGGCGCAGCGCTACCGGGCCCTGGCTGGCGCCTGACGGTATGTGTACAGCCAGCAAGTATTTGTTGCCGATTCAAGCCGTGGCGCGCAGAATGAAGCTGGCCATGCTGCGTGGAAGCAACTGGGGTGTGGCCTGATCGGTGTAAAAATAGGTGCGTCCATAGCTAAATTACAAATTTATAACATATAATGTCAATATGACTACTGTAATGTTGCTTGGACCCGCGCTCAATGCGGTCAGCGGGGTGACTACCCATTTGAACCAACTGTTTTCCTGTTCCCTGTCGCGCGACTTTCAACTGGTGCATTTCCAGGTGGGAAGTGAAGGCCGGCAAGAGTCGCGCTTGCGCAAGCTGCTGCGTTTTGCCTGGAGTCCCGTTCAGTTCGTGCGCGCCTTGCGCGTGCACCAGCCGCAGATCGTGCACATCAACACGTCGATGGAAGTGAAAAGCTATTGGCGCGACCTCGTGTACTTGCTGCTGGCCAAGGCCATGGGCAAGCGCGTGCTGTACCAGGTGCATGGCGGCGCCTTGCCGCAGGTGTTTTTCGGCGGCAAGGGCCTGTTGACGGGCGTGCTGCGGCGCGTGCTGCGCCTGCCCGACGCGCTGGTGCTGCTGGCGCAGTGCGAATTGCTCGGCTATCGCCGCTTCGATGCGGCGCTGGCGCCGGAAGTCATCCCGAACGCCATCGATGCCGGTACGGATGCGGGCGCCAAGACGCTTGCTCCGCAGCGTCCGCTGTCGCTCGTGTACGTGGGCCGCCTGGCCGACAGCAAGGGCTTGTTCGAGCTGGTCGAGGCGATGCGCCTGGTGCGCGGCGCCGGCGTGGCAGCCACCCTGGCCCTGGTGGGCAGCGGCCCGGCCGACGCGGCCTTGCGCGAGCGGGTGGCGGCGCTGGGCTTGCAGGACACGGTGACGTTCCTGGGGCAAAAATTTGGCGTGGAAAAAGAGGCGGCCTGGCGCGATGCCGACCTGTTCGGCTTTCCCACGCACCATGAGGGTTTGCCGTACGCCTTGCTGGAAAGCATGGCCGCGCGCACGCCGGCGCTCGTGTGCCCCGTGGGCGCGATTCCCGATGTGATGCAAGACGGCGTGCATGGCGTTTTCGTGCCGCCGCGCAATGCGCAGGCGCTGGCGGACGCCATCGTGCGCCTCGACGCCGACCGCGGCTTGTTGCAGCGCATGGGGCAAGCGTGCCGCGAGCGCATCGAAAGCGCCTATACGGTCGAGCGCCTGGCGCAGGATTTCCGCCGCGTTTACCGCGCCATGCTGGCGCCGCCGGCAGTCTAGCCGAACTCTTTTTTAAGCGAGCCTATATGTGCGGTATTGCCGGTTTGATCTTCCCTTCGTCCGTCGCCGGCTTGCCCGCCGCGCTCGACGCCATGGGGCGCGCCATCGCCCACCGCGGCCCCGATGACACGGGCGTGCTGCAGGCGGCGACGGCCGACGGCGCCTGGCAGGTGGGCTTGCTGCACCGCCGCCTGTCCATCATCGATATCGCCACGGGCCACCAGCCGCTGGGCAATGCGGATGGCGACGTGCAGATCATCTTCAATGGCGAAATCTACAATTTCCAGCCCCTGCGCGACGAACTGATCGCGCTGGGCCACCATTTCCGCACGGCATCGGACACGGAAACCATCGTGCATGCCTACGTGCAATGGGGCGAGGAGTGCGTGCGGCATTTCCGCGGCATGTTTGCGTTTGCCATCTGGGATGCGCGCAACGACCGCCTGTTCATGGCGCGCGACCCGTTCGGCAAGAAACCGCTGTTCCTGTGGCAACACGAGGGAAAACTGGCCTTCGGCTCGGAAATCAAGGCCCTGCTGGCCTTGCCCGACGTGGCGCCGCAAGCGGACGAGGCCGCCATCTGGGATTATTTCGCCTATCGCTACGTGCCGGGCCCCGCTACCTTGTTCCAGGGCATCCGCAAGCTGGCGCCCGGTTCCACGGCCACGTGGGAAAACGGCGTGCTGCGCGAGCGCGTGTACTACACGCCGCCCGACAGCCGGCCCCGTGCGGCGGCCCCGCTGCCGGCCGACCCCGTCGCCACTTTCCTCGCCAAGCTCGATGAATCGGTGCGCATCCGCATGATTTCCGACGTGCCCTTCGGCGCCTTCCTGTCCGGCGGCATCGATTCGTCGGCCGTGGTGGCGCTGATGTCGCGCCATGCGGGCGTGCCCGTGAAAACCTTTTCCGTCGGTTTCAAGGAGGGCGGCTTCAGCGAGCTCGCGTATGCGGCCGATATCGCCCGGCAATTTTCTACGGAACACCATGAGCTGGAAGTGTCCGTCGACCAGGTCATCGCCTTGCTGCCCGACCTCGTGCGCTTCCGCGACGCCCCCGTGGCCGAGCCGTCCGACATTCCCATCTACCTGCTGGCGAAAGAGTCGCGCAAGACGGTCAAGATGGTGCTGACGGGCGAAGGCTCCGATGAAATCCTCGGCGGCTACCCGAAACACGTGTACGAGCGCTATGCGGGCAACTACCAGATGCTGCCGGGCCTGCTGCGCCACGGCCTGATCGAGCCGGCCATCGGCGCCTTGCCATATCGTTTCCGCCGCGCCAAGACGGCTATCGTGAACCTGGGCCTGGAGGCGTTCGACGAGCGCATGCCGCGCTGGTTCGGCATGATGTCCGACCAGGAGCGGGCGCGCCTGGTGGCCATGCCGCCGCCGGTGCGCCAGCGCGACCCCTCGCTGGGCTGCGGCAGCGCGGACAACAGCGCCTTGCGCCGCATCCTGTGCTTCGACCAGCTGAGCTGGCTGCCCGACAATCTGCTGGAGCGGGGCGACCGCATGACCATGGCCGCGTCGCTGGAAGCGCGCATGCCCTTCATGGACCACGAACTGGCCGCGTATGTGTCGAGCCTGCCGGATGAGTACCGCGTGCGCGGCCGCACCACCAAGTGGATCTTGCGCGAAGCCATGAAACAGTTGTTGCCGGAAAATATTCTGGCGCGCCCGAAAGTGGGTTTCCGCGTGCCCGTCAACGAATGGTTCCGCGGCCCCATGAAGGATTACCTGTACGAACACCTGACGGGCGCCGAGTCGCGCACGCGCCACTACTACCATGCGGCGGCGCTGCAGCAGGTGCTGGCTGAACACGTTGCAGGGCGGCAAAACCACGAGAAGCTGCTGTGGAGCTTGCTCACCCTGGAAATCTGGCAGCGCCAGTATCTGTGAGATGCCCATGCTGAGCAATTTGTCCTGGAAACTGAACCGCTTGCGCGCCATGGGGGCGCCCGAGGTGGCGCACCGCGTGCGTGATGCCGTGCAGCAACGGCTGCAGGCGCGCGGCTACGGCCTGGCGCATGTGCCGCCGCCCGCCGCGCGCCAGCGTTTCGGCGCGCCTTGGCTGGGTCTGCCCATCGATGCGGCGCCGCACCTGGCGGCCGCCGAACGCCTGCTGGCGGGCCGCTTCGACGTGTTCGCCCTGCGCGATGCGGACCTGGGTTTCCCGCCGCAATGGAACCGCGATCCGAAGACGGGCACCGTGGTGCCGCTGGGCTTTGGCAAGACGCTCAATTACCGCGATGAAGCGGTGGTGGGCGACATCAAATGCCTGTGGGAACCGAACCGCCACCTGGCCGTGGCCGACCTGGCGATGGCCTACCGCCTGGGCGGCGACCTGCGCCATGCGCGCGGGGCGCAAGCGTTGCTCGAATCGTGGTGGCAGCAGTGTCCGTATCCGCTGGGACCGAACTGGAGCAGCGCGCTGGAACTGGCCCTGCGCCTGGTCAGCTGGTCGCATGCGTGGCACTTGCTGGGTGGCATCAACAGCCCCTTGTTTGCGGGAGCGCAAGGGCAAGCCTTTTTGCAGCGCTGGCTTGACAGCATCTACCAGCATTGCCACTTCATCGCGGGCCACTTGTCGCGTCACTCGTCGGCCAACAACCACCTGTTTGGCGAATTGACGGGGTTGCATATCGCCGCGCTCACGTGGCCTTGCTGGCCGGAAAGTGCCGGCTGGCTGGCGCAGACGGAACGCGAGCTGGAAGCGCAGGCGCTGCAGCAGAACGGCCCGGACGGCGTGAACCGCGAGCAAGCTATTTATTACCAGCACACGGTGGCCGATGAAATGCTGCTGTGCGTGCTGGCGGGCCGCGCGAATGGCCGTCCCCGCTCGGCCGCCTTTTTGCGGCGCCTGGAAGCCATGCTGGACTTTCTCGCCGCCATGACGAACGTGGCGGGCGACGTGCCGATGATCGGCGACGCCGACGACGCGCTGCTGGCGCACTGGGACAAGACACCGGGCGCCAATCCCTATGCCTCGCTGCTGGCCAGCGGCGCGGCCCTGTTCAGCCGCGCCGACTTCAAGGCCAAGGCGCGCACTTTCGATGAGAAAAGCGCCTGGCTGCTGGGCGAGGCGGGCGCGCAGGCTTTCGATGCCTTGCCGGACGCCGCGCCGGCAACCTTGCCGCGCGCCTTCCCCGATGGCGGCTATTACGTGATGGGCGCGCGTTTCGATACGGCATCCGAAGTGCGCCTGATTGCCGACGCCGGCCCGCTGGGCTACCTGGGCATCGCCGCGCATGGCCACGCCGATGCGCTGGCGCTGACCTTGTCCGTGGCGGGCCAGGCGGTGCTGGTCGACCCGGGCACCTATGCCTACCACACGCACAAGCAGTGGCGCGATTACTTCCGCGGCACCAGCGCGCACAATACCGTGCGCATCGATGGGCGCGACCAGTCCGAGTCGGGCGGCAACTTCCTGTGGCTGCGCAAGGCCGGCGCGCAGTGTCTGGCGTGGCGTGACGATGCCGATGGGCAATTCTGGAGCGCCAGCCATGACGGCTATATGGGCTTGAAAGATGCCGTGCTGCACCGGCGCGACGTGCGCGTGGCGCCCGGCGCCGCGCTGATCGTGGTCGACGACGTGCTTGCATGCCAGGGCGCGCATGCAGTGGAGCTGTTCTGGCACTTTGACCCCCGCTGCCGCGTGCGGCTCGATGGCCGGGTGCTGCGCGTGGCGGGCGATGATTTCTCGCTGGAAATGCATCTGCCGTCCTTGCCGGATGCCACAGTGCAACTGGTATGCGGCAGCGATGAGCCGCCGCTGGGCTGGATTTCGCGCCGCTTCGATGAAAAACAGGCTGCGCCGACCCTGGTCTGGCGCGCGCAAGTGCAAGGCGCGGCCACCTTGCGCACGGAGTTTCACCTGAGTTTGGCTACCCCTGATCTGTCAGAAAATACGAGGAAAACATGAAAATTAGCATATTTGGTTTGGGTTATGTGGGTGCCGTCTCGGCTGGTTGCCTGGCAACGGATGGACACGAAGTCATCGGCGTCGATCCGAACAGGACCAAGGTGGAGCTGATCAACCAGGGCACCACGCCCATCATCGAAAAAGACATCGGCGAAATGATTGCCGCCACCGTCAAAAGCGGCCACTTGCGCGCCACCTTCGACGTGCGCGACGCCGTCTTCGGCTCGGACATGTCGCTCATCTGCGTGGGCACGCCGTCGCAGCTCAATGGCAACCTGGACCTGAGCCACGTGCGCAAGGTGTGCCAGGAAATCGGCGCCGCCATCCGCGAAAAAGACAGCTTCCACGTCGTCGTGGCGCGCTCGACCATGCTGCCCGGCTCCATGCGCGCGCTGGTGATCCCGACCCTGGAAGCGGCGTCGGGCAAGGTCGCCGGCGTCGACTTTGGCGTCTGCAACAACCCGGAATTCCTGCGCGAAGGCACAGCCGTCTACGATTACTACAATCCGCCGAAGACGGTGATCGGCGAATCCGACGAAAAGGCGGGCGCCTTGCTGGTGCAGCTGTACGAAAAAATGGATGCGCCGCTGGTGCGCACGGATGTGGAAACGGCCGAAATGGTGAAATACACGGACAACACCTGGCACGCCGTCAAGGTGGCGTTCGCCAATGAAATCGGCAATATCTGCAAGGCCGTCGGCATCGATGGCCACACGGTGATGGAGATCTTCTGCCAGGACACCAAGCTGAATTTGTCGCCGTACTACATGAAGCCGGGCTTTGCCTTCGGCGGCTCGTGTCTGCCGAAGGATGTGCGCGCGCTGACCTACAAGGCGCGCAGCCTGGACCTCGATTTGCCCTTGCTTAACTCTATCCTGCCATCGAACCAGAAGCAAGTGGAAAAGGGCATCAATATGATCGTCGACAAGGGCGCGCGCAAGGTGGGCATCCTGGGCTTCTCGTTCAAGGCCGGCACGGACGACTTGCGCGAGTCGCCGCTGGTCGATGTGATCGAGTATTTGCTGGGCAAGGGCTACGAGCTGAAGCTGTACGACAAGAACGTCAACCTGGCCGCCCTGACGGGCGCCAACCAGGATTACATCCTGAACATGATCCCGCACATTTCCAAGTTGATGGTGGACAACATGCAGGACGTGCTCGATTTTGCCGACACCATCGTCATCGGCAACGGCGCGGCCGAATTCAAGACCGTGCCCGCCAGCCTGCGGCCGCACCAGCAGATCGTCGACCTGGTGCGCATCAGCAAGGAACAAAGTGGAGAGCAATATGACGGCATCTGCTGGTAATACCGTGGCTGGCCAGCCAAGGCGCGTGCTGATCCTGGTGGAAAACCTGCCGTCGCCGTTCGACCGGCGCGTGTGGCAGGAAGCGACCACCCTGCATGCGAATGGCTACGAAGTGTCGATCATCTGCCCGACGGGCAAGGGCTACGAGTCGCGCTACGAAGCCATCGACGGCATCCATATCTACCGCTACAACCTGCCGCTGGAAGCGGAAGGGGCCAAGGGCTACCTGGTGGAATACTCGCTGGCGCTGTTCCATACTTTCCGTCTTGCATGGAAAGTGCATTTTGCGCGCGGCTTCGACGTGATTCACGCCTGCAATCCGCCCGATTTGCTGTTCCTCATCGGCGGCTTCTTCAAGTTGACGATGGGCAAGCGTTTCCTGTTCGACCACCACGACATCAATCCGGAGCTGTACGAAGCCAAGTTCGGCCGCCGCGATTTCTTTTACAAGCTGATGGTGCTGTTCGAGCGCTGGTCGTTCCAGAGCGCCGACGTGTCGATCGCCACCAATGAGTCGTACAAGAAGATTGCCATCGAGCGGGGCGGCATGGACCCGAACGACGTCTACGTGGTGCGCAGCGGACCCAAGCTGGATCGCCTGCGCGTGCTGCCGCCCGTGGCGGAACTCAAGAAGGGCCGCGCCTACCTGGTCGGCTATGTGGGTGTGATGGGTGCGCAGGAAGGCATTGACCTGCTGCTGCAGGCGGCGCAATACATCGTGCAGACCCTGAAGCGCGAGGATGTGCAGTTCGGCCTGGTGGGCGGCGGCACGTCGCTGGAACAGATGAAGCAGATGGCGCAGGACCTGGGCATCGCCGACTACGTGACGTTTACGGGGCGCGTGCCGGACCAGCAGCTGCTGGAAATGCTCAACACGTCCGATGTGTGCGTGAATCCGGACGTGGCCAACGACATGAACGACAAGTCGACCATGAACAAGATCATGGAATACATGGCGCTGGGCAAACCGATCGTGCAGTTTGATCTGGTCGAGGGCAAGGTTTCCGCGCAGCAGGCATCCTTGTATGCATTGAAGAACGACCCTGTCGACATGGCGCGCAAGATCGTCGAATTGCTGGACGACCCCGCCCGCCGCGAACAGATGGGGGCTTTCGGCCGCCACCGCGTGATCAACGAGCTGGAGTGGGAATATGAAGCGCCCAAGCTGCTGGCCGCGTATGCGCGCCTGTTTCCCGCCGCCGCGCCCGCCGCTCCCGTGACCTTGAGCAAGGATGGCCGCTGAAGTGCACTCAATCCTGATGGAGCATGTCCGACGATGAAAGCAATGATATTGGCCGCAGGCAAGGGCACGCGCGTGCAGCCCCTGACCTACGATTTGCCCAAGCCGATGATTCCCATCCTGGGCAAACCCGTGATGGCTTACCTGGTGGAACACCTGGCGCAGCATGGCGTGACCGATATCATGGTCAATGTCAGCTACCTGCATGAAAAGATCGAGGAGTATTTCGGCGAAGGCCACCAGTTCGGCGTGCGCATCGGCTATTCCTTCGAAGGCTATACGAACGACGCGGGCGAGGTCGTGCCGCAGCCGCTGGGCTCGGCCGGCGGCATGAAGAAGATCCAGGAGTTCGGCGGCTTTTTCGACGACACGACGATCGTGCTGTGCGGCGACGCCTTGATCGACCTGGACCTGGAAGCGGCCGTGCGCGAGCATCGCAGCAAGGGCGCGCTGGCGACCGTCATCACCCTGGAAGTGCCGTGGGACAAGGTGTCGAGCTATGGCGTGGTGGTCAGCGATGCAGACGGGCGCATCCGCGCCTTTCAGGAAAAGCCGGCGCAGGCCGATGCGCTGTCCAATTGCGTCAGCACCGGCATCTATATTTTCGAGCCGGCCGTGCTGGACCTGATTCCCGCCGGCCAGCCCTTCGATATCGGCTCGGAACTGTTTCCCCTGCTGGTAGAGCGGGGCTTGCCCTTCCATGCGCAAAAGTGCCAGTACAACTGGATCGATATCGGCAGCATCAAGGATTACTGGGAAGTGCTGCAAAGTGTGTTGATGGGAAAAGTTGCCAATTTGCATGTTCCTGGCACCCGCATCGCCGATGGCGTGTGGGCCGGCCTGAACACCAGCATCGACTGGAGCGGCGGCACGCGCATCGAGGGGCCCGTCTACATCGGCTCGGGCTGCCGCATCGAAGCGGGCACGACCATCATCGGGCCGGCCTGGATCGGCCACGGCAGCCATGTCTGCGGCGGCGCCGAAGTGGTGCGCAGCGTGCTGTTCGAGTACACGCGCGTGCTGCCTGGCGTGTTGCTTGATGAAATGATCGTCTTCAAGGATTATAGTGTCGACCGTGCCGGCCAGATGCGCCACGTTTCCGAGTATGAGAACGATGCGTGGGGCAATGCGCGCGACCGGCGCAGCCTGCGCCGCGCGGAAACGCCGCCGGCCCTGTATGCTGCCCAATAAACTGTTTTTGAAATGAAACCATGAAAATTTACCCAGTCATCCTGTCCGGCGGTTCGGGCACCCGCTTATGGCCGCTGTCGCGCGCCGTGTTGCCCAAGCAACTGTTGCCGCTGGTAACGGACAAGACCATGCTGCAGGAAACGGCGCTGCGCGTGACGAGCTTGCCGAACCGCCGTGCCGGCGATAGCGGCCTGGCCGCCTTCGACGTCATGCCGCCGCTGGTGGTGTGCGGCAATGAGCACCGCTTCATGGTAGCCGAGCAATTGCGCGAGATCGGCTTGCCGCCGCTGGGCATCCTGCTCGAACCCGTCGGGCGCAACACGGCGCCGGCCGTGGCCGTGGCCGCGCAATACCTGCTGGCCATCGACCCGCAGGCGCTGATGCTGGTCTTGCCGGCCGACCACGTCATCACCGACGTGGCCGCGTTTCACCAGGCTATCGCCGAAGCGGCATCGCTGGCAGCCGACGGCGCGCTGGCCACCTTCGGCATCGTGCCGACGGCGCCGGAAACGGGCTATGGCTACATCCGTAGCGGCGTGCCCGTGCATCCGGGCGCCGTGGGCTGCAAGGTCGAGCGTTTCGTGGAAAAGCCGGACCTGGCCACGGCACAGTCGTTCCTTGCCGCCGGTAATTATTTCTGGAACAGCGGCATGTTCCTGTTCCGCGCCGAACGCTATCTGGGCGAGCTGGGGCAATTCCAGCCCGCCATGCTGGCCGCCTGCGAAGCGGCCGTGCGCGACGGTTACCGCGACCTCGATTTCTGCCGCCTGGAAGAAAAGGCCTTCTCCGCCTGCCCGTCCGATTCGATCGACTATGCCGTCATGGAGCATACGGCGCATGCGGTGGTGCTGCCGGCCGCCATCGGCTGGAGCGATGTCGGTTCCTGGTCGGCCCTGTGGGAAGTGCAGCCGGGCGATGCCAACGGCAACGTGGTGCGCGGCGACGTGTATCTCGATGGCGTGAGCAATTGCCTGGTGCGTGCCGAGCACCGCATGGTGGCCGTGCTGGGCGTGCAGGACCTGGTCGTGGTGGAAACGGACGATGCCGTATTGATCGCGCACAAGGACCAGGTGCAGCGCGTGAAACAGGTGGTCGACCACCTGAAGCAGGCGGGGCGCAGCGAACACGTGCAGCACCGCAAGGTGTACCGCCCGTGGGGCAGTTATGAAGGCATCGATATCGGCGAGCGCTTCCAGGTCAAGCGCATCACCGTCAATCCGGGCGGCAAGCTGTCGCTGCAGATGCACCATCACCGCGCCGAGCACTGGGTGGTGGTCAGCGGCACGGCGCAAGTCACGTGCGGCGAAAAGGTGACCTTGCTGACGGAAAATGAATCGACGTACATTCCCATCGGCATGACGCACCGGCTGGAAAACCCGGGCAAGCTGCCCTTGCACCTGATCGAAGTGCAGTCGGGCAGCTACCTGGGCGAAGACGATATCGTGCGCCTGGAGGATGTCTACCAGCGCGCCTGATGGCGCCATACTCGGCAGGCAGCCGCGCCCCTGGCCGCCTGCCTCCGATTTCCCCCTTACCGGTGCACCGACCCTTGCGCAACTTCCTTTGTCTTTCGCTGGCGCTGGCCGCCGGCGCCGCCCATGCCGACCCTGCCGCAGCCGTGGCCCCGCCCGGATTGCAGGCCTCGCAGCTGGCCATCGTCGTCAACGACGCCGAGCCCAACAGTATCGAGGTGGGCGAGTACTACCGCAAGGCGCACGGCATTCCGGCCGCGAACGTGGCGCACGTCAATATTCCCAACCGCCCCCGCAAGCTCAGCATCGACCAGTTCGCGCAGCTGAAAGAGCGCATCAATGCGCAGCTGAAACCCGACATCCAGGCCGTGCTGATGGTGTGGAGCGCGCCGTATGCCGTCGAATGCAACGCCATCACTGCCGCATTTACACTCGGCTATGACGGGGATCAATGCGCGAAGACGTGCGATCCGGGCAAGCCCAGCGCATATTTCAACAGCGAGGTGGCGCAGCCCTACACGCAGCTGGGCTTGCGCTTGTCGATGCTGCTGCCCATCGATTTCGTGGAAGAGGCCAAGGCCGTGGTGGACCGCGGTGCCGTCAGCGGCTTTTCCGTGCCGGCCGCCAGCGCGTATTACCTGAGCACCAGCGACGCGGCGCGCAACAGCCGCGCCGCTTTCTTTCCGCCCGCCGGCGTGGTGCGCCAGCGCAAGCTGACCATCAGGCACCTCAAGGCGGACAGCCTGGAAGGGGCGCAAGACATCATGGTGTACCAGACGGGGCTGGCCAAGGTGGCCAAGCTGGAGACCCTGCACTTCCTGCCCGGCGCCCTGGCCGACCACCTGACCTCGTTTGGCGGCGACTTGCAGGGCAGTAGCCAGATGAGCAGCCAGCGCTGGCTGGAGGCGGGCGCGACGGCCAGCTATGGCACCGTCAGCGAACCGTGCAGTTATTGGCAGAAGTTTCCCAATCCGACCGTGCTGCTGCGCCGCTACCTGTCCGGCAGCACGGCGCTCGAAGCGTACTGGGGCAGCGTATTGTGGCCGGCCCAGGGCCTGTTCCTCGGCGACCCGCTGGCGGCCCCTTATGCGGGCTTGCGGCGTTGAGGCCTGATTCTTTCAGGCAATAAAAAAGGCCCTTGCGGGCCTTTTCTCATGCTGCGGCGTTATTTGCTCTTGCGGCGGCGCGCCAGGGCGACGAGGCCCAGTCCGGCCAGCAGCATGGCATAGGTTTCCGGTTCCGGCACGGCGGGAATGTCCGGCGTCACGGGGATGATGCTGCCGCCCGTGAAGCCGCCACCCGAGCCGCCGCCGCCGACACCGTTACTGCCTGTAGGCAAGCCTTCGCCCAGCGACGACGAAACGATCAGTGGCGCCTGGGTGTCGCCGCTGCGGCCCTGATTATACGAACGGCCCGGGCCGCGGTATCCGGCTGCGTCGTCGAAGGGACGGTTTGCTTCGGAGGCGACGAAGTCGCGCGTGGCAAAACGGAAGTCGCGGTCGTTGCTGACGAGCGCCTTGCGCGGTTCGCCGGTGCTGGCATCGGCAGGCAACTGGCGCGTGGCCAGGCGGTGATTATTCTCGGCCGATGACGCGTTGCGGAATTCCTGATCGGACACGCCGCCGTCAAATTCCGGCGTCTTGTTCGTGCCGTCGTTGGTGCGTGTGCCGGCGCCGATGAAGCCGTTGGACAGGCTGCAGGCGCTGTAGGTGCCGTCCAGGTTGGCATCTTTCGTATTGCCGTTCGCCGACTGCGTGCTGGCCTGGCAATTCTTTTCATTTTTTTGCGCAGGCGCGGCCGTTTGCGCCTGTACGCTGGCACCGAACAGCATCAGTGCTGCGGCCAGCAGCAAGGGACGGGAAGAGGCTGGCGTGAAGATTGGTGTTGGCATGATCGATCTCTCAAAAAGCATGGAAGGGTGCGCCGTTCGACGCGTGTATCCACATGCGAATGTTGCCGCTCCCGTCCAGGCTACCGTTGCGAGCAAGGTGGGGAGTGCGTTTCAAGGTCAGGCATGGATGGGGCCTGCACTACTGGGTCTGGTGTTGCCGTTCAATTTCTTATCAGGAATTAAACTTATTTGTTTGAATTATATCATATTGTGCAGCCGAGTACGCATCAAGCTTGCTTTGTAAAGCATGGCGTTGCTGAAAGGATACTGCCGGCATGCGGTCGCCAGCCTGGATCGCTGTCAGGCATGACTCCGTTCAACTTAATGAAATGTCATCAAATCGTCATGCGCCCGGTTTAGTATGCAAATTCGTATGCAAATCATAAGTTCGTTGTCATTTTACTGACCAGGAAAACCATGACTTCCCACCTTGCCGCCGTGTCCTTCTCGCCCTTGTCCCTGCGTAAACCGTTGCGCCTGACGGTCATGGCCGCCGTGCTGGCCAGCCTGTCCCTGCCCGCCCTGGCCGCCTCCGACGTCGTCATCAGCCAGGTGTATGGAGGCGGCGGCAACACGGGGGCCGTGTACCGCAACGATTTCATCGAGCTGTTCAACCGTGGCGCCAGTCCCGTCAACCTGGGCAACTGGAGCGTGCAATACGCGTCCGCCGCCGGTACGAGCTGGGCCGTGACGGCCTTGCCGGCTATCGATTTGCAAGCTGGCCAGTATTTGCTGGTCCAGCAAGCCAGGGGCGCGGGCGGCACGCAGGACTTGCCCGCACCGGACGCCACGGGCAGCCTGGCCATGTCGGGCACGGCGGGCAAGGTGCTGTTGAGTAATAGCAAGACGGCGCAAACGGGCACCAGCCCCACGGGCGCGGCCGTCATCGACCTCGTCGGCTTCGGCACGGCCAACGGCTTTGAAGGCGCCGCGGCGCCCGCGCCATCGAATACCCTGTCGATTGCGCGCGCGAATGGCGGCTGCGGCGACACGGATGACAACAGCGCGGATTTTGCCACCGGAAGCGTGACGCCGCGCAATACGGCTTCGCCGCTGCATGCGTGCGGCGGCCCCGTCGTGCACCAGATCATTGCCAGCTGTCCCGCCAGCCTGGCCTTGGCCGTGGGCAATGGCGGCAGCGCCGTGCTGCGCGCGTCCGACGTGGATGGCGTCGTGAATGCGGCCAGCCTGGCGTCGCCGGCCGTGGCCGGCATCAGCCTGGCCCATTTCAGCGCGGCCGGCGTGGCGGGCGACAGCGCCACGGTGAGCCTGCTGGTGGCCGCTGGCGTGCCTGTGGGCAATTATCCCGTCATCGTGAATTTCAGCAACGACCAGCAGCAAAGCGCCAGCTGCAAGGTCGACGTCGCCGTGCAAGGCCTGGCCGCCGTCAGCCACACGATCCCGCAAATCCAGGGCAGCGGCGCGGCCAGCCCCTACGCCAATGCCGTGCAGACGACCGAGGGCGTGGTGACGTTGAAAGTGGGCACGGGCTTCTTCATGCAGGACGCGGCCGGCGATGGCGACCCGTCGACGTCGGACGGCATTTTTGTCTACACGGGCAGCACGGCCACCACCGCGCAGCCGGGCGAGCTGGTGCGCGTGACGGGCACGGTGTTCGAATACACGCCCACGGGCGCGAAGAATTCCTATACGGAATTGAAGGATGTGACGGCCATCCTCACGCAAAGCGCGGGCCACGGCATCGTGCCGGCGAATGTGATGTTGCCGAACGACAAGCTGGCCGCCGTGGAAGGCATGCTGGTGCGCTTCACGCAACCGTTGACCGTGTCGCAAAACGCCTACCTGGGCGCGCGCGGCGAACTGACCCTGTCGGCGGGCCGGCGCGAGGTGCCGACCAACCGCTATCCGGCGGGATCGAACGAGGCACAAAGTTTGATCGCGGCCAATGCGAACAACCTGATCGTGCTCGATGATGGCATATTCGTCACACCGCCGACGATACCGTATATCGGCCAGGACAACACCGTGCGCAGCGGCGACACGGTGGCCGACCTGACGGGCGTGGTGGACTTCGGTGCCATCGGCGGTGGCTGCGCCGCCTACAAATTGCAGCCGACGCAGACGCCGCAATTCTCGCGCGACAACCCGCGCACGGGCAGCCCGGAACTGCCATCAGGCAACGTCAAGGTGGCCAGCGCCAACGTGCTGAATTTCTTTACGACCTTTACCAATGGCAATAACGTGTTTGGCCAGACGGGGCAGGGCTGCACCGTGGGGTCATCGACCAGCAAGAGCAATTGCCGCGGCGCCGACAACCTGGCCGAGTTCGAGCGCCAGCGCGACAAGATCGTGGCCGAACTGAAAGCCATCGATGCGGACGTGGTGGGTTTGATGGAAATCCAGAACAATGGCGAAACGGCCGTCACCTATCTGGTCGAGCAGCTGAACGCGGCCATCGGCGGCGTCACCTATGCCGTCGTGCCGAAGCCGGCCGCCACGGGCACGGACGCCATCCGCGTGGCCATGATCTACAAGCCAGGCAAACTGGGCCTGGTGGGCGGCGCCTTGTCGGATGCCAACGCCATCAACAACCGTCCGCCCATGGCGCAAACTTTTCTTGCAGGCAATGGCGAGAAATTCTCGCTGATCGTCAACCACCTGAAATCGAAGGGCAGCTGCCCCGCAAGCGGGCCGGATGCGGACAACAACGATAGCCAGAGCTGCTGGAACGCCACCCGCGTGCAGCAAGCCCAGCGCCTGGTGGGCAGCTTCGTGCCGCAAGTGGCGGCCGCCGCCGGCGACGCGGACGTGCTGGTCATCGGCGACCTCAATTCGTATGGCGCGGAAGACCCGATCCAGCTCATCACGGGCGCCGGCTTCGTCAATGAGCTCGAGCGCTTCGTGCGGCCGTCCGGCATGCCGTACTCCTACGTATTCGGCGGCCAGAGCGGCTACCTCGACCATGCCCTGGCCAGCGCCTCGTTGAGCCCGCAAGTGGCCGGTGTTGCCGAATGGCATGTGAATGCGGACGAGCCGGAAGTGATCGACTACAACATCGATGCGGCCAAGCCGCAAGACCTGTACAACGCCTTGCCCTACCGCGCCTCGGACCACGACCCCGTCGTCATCAGCCTGGACTTGCAGCCCGCCTACCGCGACATCACGGCCGGCGTGGCGCAAGCCAGTTCGGGCCTGACGTTCAACCGCGCGACGCAACAATACACGGGCACGTTCTCGTTCACCAACACGGGCAGCAGCGCATTGAGCGGCCCGTTCCAGGTGGTGTTTGGCGGCTTGCCGGCCGGCGTCAGCCTGAGCAACGCCACGGGCAGCCATGCGGGCGCCGCCTATGTCACCGTCAACGGGGCCAGCCTGGCGCCCGGTGCGACGGCCTCGTTCGCCGTCAGCTTCACCAATCCGTCGAAAGCGACGATCCATTATTCCGCCAGCATCTACGCCGGCAACTTCTGAGGACACCATCATGCTGACAGCAAAATTCAATCTCACCCTGCGCCGCGCCGTGCTGGCCGCCGTGCTGGCCGCCAGTTCCAGCGTGGCGCTGGCGGACCCGCTAGCCTACCGCGTGGAAATCGACACGAGCCAGTTCTCGGGCGCCGGTTTCCTCGACTTCGCCTTTATCGCCGGCAACAGCCCCGCGCCGGGCGCCAGCGCCGTGCTCAGCAATTTCTCGGGCGCGTTCGGCGCGCTGGCGTCGCAGGAAGGTAATGTCAGCGGCAGCGTGCCCGGCACCTTGACCTTCGGCAATAGCGGTGCCTACAACGACTGGTTTCACAACGTGACCCTGGGCGGCAAGTTCGGTTTCAACGTCGTCTTCGGCGGCGACTTCCTGACCACGCCCGGCAACGCGGGCACGACGTTTGGCGTGGGCTTGCTCGACTATACCGGCATGGCTTACCTGGGCAATGCGAATGGCAACCTGCTGCAATTTGAATTGACGCCGTTCAATGGCAGCTTGCCCGGCAGCATTACCGGCAGCAGCTACGCCAGCATCGCGACGATCTCGGCAGTGCCGGAAGCGTCGGAATGGATGATGCTGACGGGCGGCCTGGCGCTGATCGGTCTGGCCCTGCGCCGCCGCCAGAGCGTGTGAGCCTTTCGGCGCGGCGCGCGCCGGTGCGTGTTGCGCGGGCTTAAGATTGCGGGGCGGTTCCGGTGCCGCGGTGCGTGCCGCCGTCGTTGACATGCTCTTCGCTATCGGGCGAGACGCGCGCGACGAGGGGGCTGGCGCGCAGGCGCTTGACCTCGGCCGGGGTGAGCAGGGCGGCAAAGCCGTCCAGCGCGTTCGTGTAGCGGTATTGCACTGTGGCGTCAGGCACCAGCGCCAGTACGGCGCGCCGCCGCTCTGCGCGCCGGGCCGCATCGCCATCCGCCTGCGGTGCGGCTGTCAATTGCACAATGTAGGCCTGGCGCGGGGGCGCGGCCGGTGCGGCCGGCAGGATACAGGCGCTGGCCAGGATGGCAACGCTCAGGCGGAAGGCTGGCATGGAGGCTCCTCGGTGCGTGGTGGCGGCACGGCCGCCCACGCGCCGATTGTACCCGCGCCACGGGGCGGGGCAGGCGGTGCGCAATTTGCGCTAGTGCAAACGTGATGGTTTCCCTTGGTATTTTGTTGTTTTCAGTACAAATAAAAGATTGTATTAAGCATAAGCGGCATGGTAGCCTGCTAAGCAATCCTCAGGAAATCACAATAATTTATTGGGGCTTACTTAGGCATCAGGCAGGCGCGCGCCGCCTGTGCGCAGCCACCAGCGGCGCACATGGCGGCAATGTATTGAAGGTAGGCAAGAAGGAGTTACCGGATGCATGCAGCACACAGGCAGAACCTTGCGGCAACGCGCCATGCGCGCGGCTTTACCTTGCTCGAATTGCTGGTCGTCATCGTGATCATCGGCTTGCTGGCGGCCTATGTCGGTCCCAAATACTTCGCCCAGCTGGGCAAATCGGAAGTGACGGTGGCCAAGGCGCAGATCGAGGCGTTTGAAAAATCGCTCGACACCTACCGCCTCGACGTGGGCCGCTATCCGACCACGGAAGAAGGCCTGGCCGCGCTGCTGGCCGCGCCGCCCGCCGCCGGCACGCGCTGGAATGGCCCCTACCTGAAAAAAGCCGTGCCTCTCGACCCGTGGGGCCATGCCTATCAATACCGCGCCCCGGGCAGCAAGGGCGAGTATGACATCGTCTCGATGGGCAAGGATGGCCAGCCGGGCGGCAGCGGCGAGAATGCCGACATCAGCTCGCAATAGGGCCAGCGCCACGCCTCCCTCACGGACACGCCATCATGCAGTTTGAAGTGCGCGCGCTTTCCACGGACCAGGCCATCGCTACCTTGCACACGTGCGTGATCGACGGCCGCGACGAGGCCGACGCGCGCCGCCAGGCCGAGGCGCGCGGCTTGTTCGTCAGCGCCATCCGTCCCTTGCGGGCCACGCCGTTCAGCGCGGCCGGGCGCCAGCGCGCGCGGGCCCTGCCCCTGCTGCTGTTCAGCCAGGAATTGCTGGCGCTGCTGCAAGCGGGCCTGAGCATCGTCGAGGCGCTGGAAGCCTTGCTGGAAAAGGAAGCGTCGCCAGCCACGCGCAGCGTGCTCACGCGCCTGCTGGAAGGCTTGCGCGAAGGCAAGCGCTTTTCCGCCGTGCTGGCAGAGCAAGCCGAACTGTTCCCGCCCTTGTACATCGGCATCGTCAAGGCGGCCGAAGGCACGAGCGACTTGCCGCGTGCCTTGTCGCGCTATATCGACTACCAGCAGCGCATCGATACGGTGCGCAGTAAAATCGTCAGCGCCGCCATCTATCCCACTATTTTGCTGGCCGTGGGCGGCGGCGTCAGCGCCTTCCTGATCAGCTATGTGGTGCCCCGTTTTGCCGAGGTCTACCAGGGCGCCGGGCGCGATCTGCCGTGGATGTCGCAAGTGATGCTCAGCTGGGGCCAGTTCGTTACGCAGCATGGCGTGCTGCTGTTGCTGGGGCTGCTGATCACCGGCAGCGTCGTGTTCACTGCCGTGCGGCGCGTGCTGCGCCATGGCGGCGTGGCGCACCTGCTGGCGAAGTTGCCCGGCATCGGCGAGCGCGTGCGCATCTATGAACTGTCGCGTTTGTACCTGACCCTGGGCATGCTGGCCGAAGGGGGCATCACCATCGTGCAAGCCATTTCCACGGTGCAGGCGATGGTCTCGCCGGGCATGCAGGCTTCCCTGCAGGGCGCGCGCGGCGCCATCGAGGCGGGCCAGCCCCTGTCATCCGCGTTTGAGCAATATCAGCTGACCACGCCGATCTCGCTGCGCATGCTGCGCGTGGGCGAGCGCACGGGTGACATGGGCCCCATGCTGACGCAGTCGGCAGCCTTTTATGATGGCGAAATCAGCCGCTGGATCGACCGTTTTACGCGCACCTTCGAACCCTTGCTGATGGCCGCCATCGGCCTGGTCGTGGGCGCCATCGTGATCCTGCTGTACATGCCCATCTTCGACCTGGCCGGCGACATTTCATGATGCAGAGCGCAGCCGAATCCACCGTGGCCATCGACCCTGCGCTGCTGCAGCGCGCGCGGCTCCTGAGCCGGCAATCGAAGCGCAGCCTGGTCGAGCAATTACAGCAATTGAGCGGCATCGACGCGCGCGCCGTGGTGCGCGCACTGGCGCGCCCCTTCGGCCTGGGCGTGCTGGAAACGGCGGACATGCTGGCGTTGTCTCCCGCCTTCGACCGGCTGCCCCTGTCGCAGGCGCTGGCGCGCCACTGCGTGCTGCTGCGCGCCGCCGATGGCCAGCTGGCGGGCGTGATCGCCGACCCTTTTGATCTGGATCTGCAAACCTGGCTCGGCGCGCGCGCCGGGCAGGGCGCCTTGAACGTGCATCTGGCGCTGCAGGCCGATATCGATGCCTACCTGTCGAAGCAGGAAGAATCGGCGCGCGCCGTCGACAGCCTGCTGCCCGGCGCCGCCACTGACGCGCGGCGCGACGGCAAGACGGCGGCCGTGCTGTCGTTCGCCAGCGTGTCGGAAGCGGCCAGCCCCGCCGTCAAGCTGGTCAACTCGACCTTGTACGATGCGCTGAAGGCGGGCGCCTCGGACATCCACCTGGAAAGCACGGCCGGCGGCCTGGCCGTCAAGTACCGCGTCGACGGCGTGCTCGATCACGCCACGGCCGTCAACGGCATCGAAGTGGCGGAACACATCATCTCGCGCCTGAAGGTGCTGGCCGAACTCGATATCGCCGAGCGCCGCGTGCCGCAGGACGGCAGCTTCCGCGTGGAGTCGGGCGGGCGCGAAATCGATTTGCGCGTCTCCATCATGCCCAGCATCCATGGCGAGGATGCCGTCATCCGCATCCTCGACAAGCGCGCCATGATCGAGGCCTACGGTGCGCTGACCCTGGAAGCGCTGGGTTTTGACGCGCCCTCGCTGGAAGCCCTGCGCGCGCTGGTGCAGGAAGCCTACGGCATGCTGCTCGTTACCGGCCCCACGGGCTCGGGCAAGACGACCACCCTGTACGCGGCGCTGACGGAAATCCACAACGGGCGCGAAAAGATCATCACCATCGAAGACCCCGTCGAATACCAGCTGCCCGGCATCTTGCAGATACCCGTGAATGAAAAGAAGGGGCTGACCTTTGCCAAGGGCTTGCGCTCCATCCTGCGCCACGACCCCGATAAAATCATGGTGGGCGAGATCCGCGACCGCGAGACGGCGGAAATCGCCGTGCAATCGGCCCTCACGGGCCATCTGGTGCTCACCACCGTGCACGCGAATAATGTGTTCGACGTGTTCGGCCGTTTTACCCACATGGGCATCGACCCGTATGCCTTCGTTTCGGCCCTGAACGGCATCTGGGCGCAGCGCCTGATCCGCACCAACTGTCCCCATTGCGCGGTGGAGTACACGCCGGACGACGCAGAGCTGGCCAGCGTGGGCCTGGCGCGTGCCGACGTTGATGCATATCAATTCAAGCAGGGCAAGGGTTGCGGCGATTGCCGCGGCACGGGCTACAAGGGGCGCCGCTCGATCGCCGAAATCCTCGTGCTGACCGATGAAATCCGCGAACTCATCGTCGATAAAAAACCGATCCGCCAGATCAAGGCGGCCGCGTATGCGAACGGCACGCGCAGCCTGCGCCTGGCGGCGCTGGAACTGGTCAAGCGGGGCGCCACCACCATCACGGAAATCAAGAGGGTCACCCTGCATGCGTAGAGGTTTGGGAATTGGACTGCGCCTGGGCGTGGCGGCGGGCAGCGTCAGCTTGTGGCGCAGCAGCCGCTGGCGCCCGCCCGCCTGGACGCCGCTGGGCGAAGCCGCGTATGCGCCGGACGAGTCGCTGCATGGCGACTTTGCCGCCCTGGGCCAGGCGCTGGCGCAGCTGCTGCCGGCCGGCCAATACGCGGGCTGGCCCTTGTCCGTGGTGCTCGACGATGCGCTGGCGCGCCTGTGGCAAGTGGACATGCCGCAAGGCGCGGCGCGCCTGGCCGACATCGAGGCGGCCGCCGCGCTGCGCTTCCAGTCGCTGTATGGCGATCCTCCCGGCCTGTGGCACAGCAGCAGTGCCTGGGATGCGCGCGCGCCGTTTTTTTGCGCCGTGCCCCGTGCGCTGCTGGCGCAACTGACGCGCGTGGCGGCCGAACGCAAGCTGGCCCTGATTTTTATTACGCCGCAATTCGCGCGCCACTGGAACCGCTGGCACGGCGCCCTGAAGCCGGGCGCCTGGTTCGGCCAGTTGCAGGAAAACGCCCTGACCCTGGGCGTGCGGCACGCTGGCCGCCTGCTTGCCGTGCGCGCGCTGCCCCTGCCACGGGACGCGCAGGATGCAGGCCGCGACTGGCTGGCGCAGGCGCTGGCGCGCGAGGCGCTGCTGCAAGGCGTATCGGCACCCGCGCTGCTGCAGCTGTGCGGCGCGCCGCCGGCGGGCTGGCTGGCGCCGGCGCAAGCGTTCCACTGCCAGGTTTTTTCCGCGCCGGACGGGGAAGGCGCCTTGTCGCCGGCCGCCCGGCTGGCCCGCAGCGGAGGCCTGGCATGACGCGCCTCGATATCGATTTCGCGCCGCCAAATTGGCGCCGCAGCCTGCGGCGCGTGCCCGCCTGGGCGTGGTGCGTCGGTGCGCTGGGCGTGGCCTTGATCGTCACGGCGGCCTGCAGCGGCAGCGCCGCGCTGCGGCGCCAGCAGGCAAGCGAGGCGCAATGGCAGCGCGCGCAACAGCGCGTGGCGGCCGCCATGCAGGGGCCGGCGCCTGCGCCGCCAGTGCCGATCGCGCCCGCGCAGGCGGCGGCCGTGAATGCGGCCATCCTGCAATTGAACCTGCCGTGGCGCGACGTGCAGGATGCGCTGGCCAGCGCCACGCCGCCCGCCATCGCGCTGCTGGCGCTGGAGCCGGACGCGCGCAAGCGGGTATTGAAGATCACCGCCGAAACCACCAGTAGCGACGCCATGGTGGCGTATGTGGCGCAATTGAAGCGGCAGGAGCTGTTCGGCGCCAGGGTGCAGCTGCTGCGCCATGAAATCAACGCGCTCGATCCGAACCAGCCCTTGCGCTTCCAGCTCGAAGCGCGCTGGGGCACGCCATGATGGCCGCCGACATCAATAGCTTGCGCCTGCGCGCGCAACTGCTGCTGCGCCGCCTGGGCGCGCCCGCCTGCCTGGCAGTGCTTCTGCTTGCACTGGGCATGGCCGCCTCGATCTGGGCCTGGCAGCAGCGCGCCGTGGCGGCGCGGCTGGAAGCGCGCCCCTTGCCGCAGCCAGCGCTGGCCGTGGCGGCCTTGACGCCGCCGGCGACGGCCAGCGAGAACCTGGCGCGCTTTTATGCCACCCTGGGACAGCAGCGCCACGCGGAGCAGCAGGTCAAGCAGCTGTTCGACCTGGCCGCGAAAAACGGCTTGCTGCTGGCGCAAGGCGAATACAAGAGCGGCTACGACAAGGCCAGCCGTGTCGCCACATACCAGGTGACCCTGCCGCTGAAAGGCAGTTATGCGGCCGTGTGGCAGTTCGCGCTGCAGGCGCTGCGCGCCATGCCCTTCGCTTCGCTCGACGAACTGAGTTTTCGCCGCGAACAGATCGCCGACACGCAGCTCGAAGCGCGTATGCGCCTGACGTTTTATTTAGCTGACAGCGCGGGAGGCGCGCCATGACCCCGCGCCATTGGCTCATGCTGGCCGGCGTGCTGGGCGCGGGCGCCTTGCTGCTGTTCGGCGAGCGCCAGCCCGTGGCCGAGGTGGCCGAGGCGGTCGAGCGCGCCGTCGCCCCCGCGCGCCATGCCGCCGCCAGGCCGCCGGCCGCGCAGCCGGCCATCCTGGCCTTGCTGCCGCGCAGCGAAGTGGCGGGCGAGGATGGCGACACCTTTGGCGGCGCCGGCGCCGTCTTCCACCGCCAGGACTGGACCCCGCCGCCGCCGAAGGTGGCCGCCGTCGCCCCACCG